>NZ_JAGKSG010000054.1:0-26077 GCF_018119385.1 Massilia sp. AB1
CGACAACGTGTCGATCACCGTCAAGCTGATCGCTCCGATCGCGATGGAAGAAGGTCTGCGCTTCGCAATCCGCGAAGGCGGCCGTACCGTCGGCGCCGGCGTCGTTGCCAAGATCATCGCCTAATTAAAGGTGGAGATCGGAAGCGCGTCCTCCGGGACGTCGCTTCCTCCCAACGGATGGGGACAGACTTTTTGGTCTGTCCCCATCTTTATGAGAGGGTTCGGTGATATACTCCCGCCTCTTGAGCTGTACCGAAGTACCTTTTACACATTGCCGGCACTAGCCGGAACGTTCTTTTAAAGGAAATAGCATGTCCGCTCCGAACCAGAAAATCCGCATCCGCCTGAAAGCGTTTGACTACAAGCTGATCGACCAGTCCGCACTGGAAATCGTCGACACCGCCAAGCGCACCGGCGCGGTTGTCAAGGGCCCGGTCCCGCTGCCGACCCGTATCCAGCGTTTCGACGTGCTGCGTTCCCCGCACGTGAACAAGACCTCGCGCGACCAGTTCGAAATCCGTACGCACCAGCGTCTGATGGACATCGTGGATCCGACCGACAAGACCGTTGACGCACTGATGAAGCTGGACCTGCCGGCTGGCGTCGACGTCGAAATCAAGCTGCAGTAATCGCTTCCTCTGCCGGCGGATCATTCCGCTGGCGGTTCAGAGGCCGGGAAGTCCGTATGGGCGACCCGGCCTTTGTCGTTTACGGCGCCAGGCTCGTCTCGTTGATGAGTTCGTTAGCCTAAAAACCGTCACCCCGGCGAAGGCCGGGGTCCAAGTTTGCAAGCATCTCGACTGCGTTACTAACTTAGGCACCGGCCTTCGCCGGTGCGACGGTCTCGCTGGCTGCGGCCGGATTCATGCCCTTCCTACTGGAGCACCAGCGCCAGCGCACGCCCCAGCAGGCGGCCGGTCACCACCGTTCCCGCGACAACCAGCGCCATGAGGCTCAGAATGCCCAGCCAGCCAAGCACCGTCGGCTCGGGAGCGCGCCGCGCGGTATCGCGGCCTTGCTGGTCGCCAGGGTCGGACATAAGATCCTCCGCACACGCAAAAAATCATTCTTTCCCATCCCCGCGGCCCACCCTTTGTCCTGAACGAAGCCGGGACTTGATCTGCCGCTCACCACTTGCAGCCGTGGTCCTTCTTATCGATCAGCGTCGCGATCGGCATGGCGAGCAGCGCCAGCACGCCCATGCCCTGGAAGGCGGTCAGGCAATCGCCCCGCTTGCCGGAATCGAATTTCTCGCGAAAGCGCTTGTGGCCGGGATCGGGCTCGGCGGACATGACTTCGCTCGTACGGCGCACCACTTCCTCGTCGAACTTCATCTCCCGGACCGCGCGACGCATGGCTTCGATATCCAGCTTGTTCTCGGCGGCCGGCGCGTGCTCCCCGGCGGCCGGTGCGGTCCGGGCGGGCGAGGGCGCAGGTTGCGCGAGCGCAGCGGCGCAGGTCGCCAGCAGGCAGGCAAAGGCAGCGCAGCGCGAACGGAGACAAGGGGGCATCGGCGTGACGGGAAGTGATTTGTCCTCACTGTAGCCGTTCGGCGCGCGCAGGTGGGCAACACGCACGCTTTTTATGCCCGCAGCATTGTTTCGTCACGAATGATTGTCGCGGGCACCAGCGGATGGTCCAATCGACCAGTCGCGATCACTGTCCCGCTTTCCCGATCATGTCTTCTCTTCGTTTTTACCGCACGCTGCGCGCCCTGTCCTGGGCCAGGGTCGGCGAGTAACCTCCGTCGCATTTGTGGAGAAACATATGAAAATCGTTAAGACTGCAATTGTCGCAATCTGCGTTTCATTCGTATTGCTCGGTATTGTTTATAACGTCTTTCTTACGCCATTCTCAAACCCAAAACTCGACTTAATACTCTGGGCATTGATTGGACTTGCATTTTTCATTCTGTATGTCATCGGTCGATCAAAGAGGCCATAGCGAGCAGGTGCGAGGTGCAGGGTTGCAGGCAGGGGCCAGATGCGCATGCGTTTTCTCTAGATGGAATGGGATGGCAGGCCCGCAGAGGCGCGGGCCGCGGTGGCATCGAGCCCAGTTCAGACGTTGACGCCGAACGAACGGGCCAGCGGTCCCAGGCCGCCTTTGTAGCCCTGGCCGACCGCGCGGAACTTCCATTCGCCTCCATGCCGGTACAGTTCGCCGAAGATCATCGCGGTCTCGGTAGAGCTGTCCTCGGATAGGTCGTAGCGCGCGATCTCGGTGTCGCCGGTGGCGTTCAGGCAGCGGATGTAGGCCTTGCCGACCATGCCGAAGTTCTGGCGCCGCGCGTCCGCCTCGTGGATGGTGACGCAGAACGAGATTTTGTCGATCTCCGGCGGCACCCGGGCCAGGTCGACCGCGATCTTCTCGTCGTCGCCCGCGCCCATGCCGGTGGTGTTGTCGCCCGCATGGACTACCGAGCCGTCCGCCGACTTCAGGTTGTTGTAGAAGATGAAATCGGTATCCGTGCGGACTTTGGCGTCGTTCTTCAGCAGGAAGGCGCTGCCGTCCAGGTCGAATGCCGCGCCATCGGTGGCGCGCGGGTCCCATCCCAGGCCGATGATGACCTTGGTCAGGCCGGGAGCTTCCTTGCTCAGGTTGACGTTGCCGCCTTTTTGCAGACTGATCGCCATACACACTCCTTGTTGGAAAACGGGAAGGTTAAGGCCCACGCACAGCGGGTGATTGAGCGATTGTACACGGCAAAAATGTCACACATTCCATAGTTGGCCGTACATACACATTGCCCGTCTTGTAACATTCGCGTCATAATGCCTATCGGAAAGGGAGGCAGGATGGCAACAATGAAGCAGGTCGCGGAACGGGCAGGGGTATCGACCTCCACCGTCTCGCACGTCATCAACAATACGCGCTCGGTCAGCGACGACGTGCGCAAGCGAGTGCAGGCGGTGATCGAGGAGATGCGCTACATCCCCAGCGCCGTGGCCCGCAGCCTCAAGAACGACAAGACCTACACCATCGGCGTCTCGGTTCCAGATAACACCCATCCAAGCTTTGCCGAACTGCTGCGCGGGATCGAGGACGCTGCCTTCGCCGTCGGCTACAACATCATGCTGTGCAACGGTCACGATGACCCGCAGCGCCAGGCGTCCCACCTGCGCGGCCTGATCGAAAAGCGCATCGACGGCCTGGTGCTGGTCGGCGGCAGCACGCGCGACCAGCTGGCGCCGCTGCTGGCCAGCCAGCACCTGCCCATCGTGCTGGCTGACCACGAGATTCCCGGGCTCGACGCCGATTTCATCGGCCTGGACCATGAGGCCACGGGCTATGCGGCGACTCGCCACCTGATCGAGCTCGGGCACCGGCGCATCGCCTGCCTGGCGGGGCCCGAGGGCCAGCCGGCCGGGCAGGAGCGCCTGGCCGGCTGCCGGCGTGCGCTGCGCGAGGCGGGGATTGAACTCGGTGACGCTTATCTGGTGCACGGCGAAGCCGACTGCCAGGGCGGCCACGACGCCGTACGCCTGCTGCTGGCCCTGCCGGTGCCGCCGAGCGCGCTGTTTGCCTGCAATGCCATGCTGGCGCTGGGTGCGCTGTGCGCGGCGCAGGAGGCGGGCCTCGAGCTGCCGGGTCAGCTGTCGGTAACGGGCGGGGACGATCTCGGTGCAGCGGCCTTCGTTATGCCGCGCCTGACAACCGTTGCCCAGCCCGTATACGACATGGGACGGCGACTGGCCGAGCTGCTGTTCCAGCGCATCCGCGGCGAGGGTGGAGCGCGCCGGCACGAACGCCTGCAGGGGCGGCTGTTGGTGCGCCAGTCGACCGCCCATCCGCAGGCGCGGCGGGTATTGGCTGCAGCTTCGTAGCCGGGCGCGTGGCTCCACCCGACATCGCCCTCACTGACCGACGAGGAGCCGTATGCGGCTGAGGAAGTTTTTCCTAACCGTTCTCGCGTTAGCGGCACTGCTGGCTTGTGGCCGATGGGTGTGGCACCAGGCCGGTATCGACCGCTGTCTCGACCGCGGCGGCCGTTGGGATGCGCAGCGCAGCGTGTGCGAAGGAGCCCGTGAGGGCGGTTAAGGCAAGCCGGTATACTGCTTCAGTTCGGTATAGATTCACGTCGGGAGAACACATGAGCGATCAAGATTGGGCCCCGGTCACGTATGAAAACTGCGGTGAGATAAAAGGTCCCTTTTATCATGGCACCCGCTCCCATTTCGAGATAGGCGACCAGCTGGCGCCGGGCTTCGCATCCAATTATGAAGAAGGCCGTGTCTCCAATAATGTGTATTTCAGTGCATTGCTGGAGCCGGCCATCTGGGGTGCGGAACTGGCCGTCGCGCTCGCGGGGGTGGAAGGGACTGGCCACATCTACATTGTCGAACCGGTGGGCGCCTTCGAGGACGATCCCAACCTGACAAACAAGCGTTTTCCCGGGAATCCGACCCGGTCCTACCGCACGCGCGAGCCCGTAGAAGATCGTTGGCAAGGTCGACGATTGGCAGGGACACGCGCCGGACGTGTTGCGGGCAATGGTCGACGGGATCAGGGAGAAACAGCGACAGGGCCTGGCGCCGATTGAAGACTAGTCCGGCACTCCGGTCCACGATCTTCCAGGAGCGCCAGTACTGACTTCAGGCTCCCGCCGCCAGCGGCTCGGGTGTGGCGCTCACGATCGTGCCCCGCACCCCATTGCGCCCGCCATGCTTGACCGCATACAGTTGGATGTCGGCAGCCTCGATCAAGGCGTCGAACTTTGGCGGCACGTAGGCATGCAGCGTCGGGATGGAGGCGATGCCGAAGCTGGCGGTCGCGGAAACGTAGGCGCCGCCTCCGATCGCGGTCGGCGTGTTGGCGAAGGCATGGCGGATGCGCTCCGCCAGCGCATGCGCTTCGGGCAGCTCCGCCTGGGGCAGCACCAGCAGGAATTCCTCGCCGCCGTAGCGGATGACGCTGCCGTCCGTCGTCTGCGTCATCGATTGCAGCAGTCCCGCGAATCCGCTCAGGACCTGGTCGCCGGCCGCATGGCCGTAGCTGTCGTTGATCCGCTTGAAATGGTCGATATCGCACAGGATCGCCGACAGCGCCGAGCCGTAGCGGCGGGCGCGCGCCAGCTCGGCGTCCAGCAGGCCGCTCTGCAGGACGCGGCGGTTGTAGCAGCCGGTCAGGGGATCTCGGTCGGCCAGCTGCTGCAGCAGCAGGGAAGAGCGGAATTGCTCGCGCTGCGCGAGATGAAAGCGGCTGGCTGCGATATAGCCGAGGGCATTGCCGAGGATGAGCATCAGCACCAGGGCCAGGATATCGTCCGGGTTCAGGGTGTCCTGGAAAATCAGCATCGCCGCGAACTCCACGCTGGCGCCCACCCCGATCGCGACCGCGTAGACGAAGCGGTTCGGGAAGTTGACGTAGACCGCCATGAGGACCAGCGCGAACGACATGAGGTTCCAGGCCATCGCACTCGGCTGGTACCAGCACAGGATAGGGAACACCACCAGTCCCACGACCAGCACGGTACAGGTGGTCACGATCGAGACCCGCACCGAATCCGGATTGCGGGACACGGCGACATAGCCGCCCAGGGCCGCCACGCCGACCAGCACGCGCAGTGCGACCATGGCCCAGGCGATGGGCGTGATGCCCAGGGTGGTGAGATCGGTGACGCCGAACGCGACATAAAAGAATGCCGAAAACAGCAGGCTTGCCTTCAGCTGGGCATTACGCTCCGGCAGAAAATGGCGGAGGAAGCGGTCTTCGAACTCCGGATCCGCAAACTCGGCGCGCCGGCGGTCGATGGTCAGGCGCAGTGGGGACAGGTCTTGGGAAGGCACGTGTGGACGGTCGGCGTGTGGCCGGGGAAGAATCGTTTGGCGGCACGCAGTTCGGCGCGGTTGCTCACATCAACGGTCATTCTAACCCAGGGAAATAGATAAATTGCCAATTAGAAACTGGCAATCTATCAAATTCATCTCACTCGTGGCGCTCCGTATACACCACCCGAAGTGCATGCAGCGTGAACTAGGCTGCGACCCGCTCATCCTGGGGTAAAGGGACCGGCAGCACGGCGGGACGGCCTTCCAGGTGGATGGTCTGCGCCGGCAGTGCCAGCCGCACGCCCTGTTCGGCGAGCATGGACACGATGCGCAAATAGATCTCCTGCTGCACGTCCATGAACACGCGGTAATCGGCACTCTCGACGAAGTACACCACTTCGTAGCTGAACGCCGGCGCCGTCATGCCGTTGAAGTGGGCGCGGTCGAAGCGCACCTGCGGCTGCTCGCTGACGATGGCTTCGACCAGGCCGGGCAGGGCGCGCAGCACCGGTTCGGGCGTGTCGTGGTTCACCGCAAGCTTGAACACCACGCGCCGCGCTTCCATGCGGCGCAGGTTGTGGATGCGGCTCTTGAGCAGGGCGGCATTCGAGAACACGATCTGCTCGCCGCCCAGGCTGCGCACCCGCGTGGTCTTGAGACCGATGTGCTCCACGGTGCCGAGCGCATTGTCGACGATGATGAAGTCGCCGATCACGAAGGGCTTGTCGAGCACGATCGACAGCGAGGCGAACAGGTCGCCCAGGATGCTCTGCACGGCCAGCGCCACCGCGATACCGCCGATACCCAGGCTGGCCACCAGGGTCGTGATGTTGACGCCCAGGTTATCGAGGATCATCAGCGCCACCACCGCCCACAGCAGCACGCGCACGAGGAAGCCGATCGCCGCCGACGAGGTGGCGCGGCCCGGATCCTCGGCCTGCTGCGCGCGGGGCGAGGCCAGCCAGCTCTTGACGCCATGGTCGCCCCAGATCGCGCACTGGACCAGCAGGGCGGCCATCGCGGCGCGGCCGGCGAACAGCTGGCCGCGTTCCGGCAAGGCCAGCAGGCTGGCGCCGGCGTACAGGCCGAGGATCGCCAGCACCACCAGGCGGGTGGACGACAGCGCCGCCACCGCCACGCCGCGCGCCCGCGAAGCCCGCTGGGCGGTCAGACTGCGGATGCGCCGCAGCAGGATGGCCTTGACCGCGTCCAGGCCGGCCGCGACCGCGACGGCGACGGCCAGCGCGATCAGCCAGTCGGTAAGGGAGTTGCCGAGGATGATGTGATTCATTAATGTGCTTCCTTGGAGTCGGCGGCGCGTCGCTGCGCCGGGGAGAGGGGAGGGCCGCACCCAGACGAACGCTCAAGGCCGCCCGTGATGCATTTGTACAATAGCATTTCGTTTCGGCATCAACAACCCGCGCACGATTGCCACGCCGACAGCGATTTGTCGAAAAATCGCCGCGCGCTGAAAAAAGCTATTGCAAAACTTCAAGCAAGCTTCGTATAATGCGGCTCCCCGGGCGGTTAGTTCAGCTGGTTAGAATACTTGGTCGACATCCAAGGGGTCGCAGGTTCGAATCCTGCACCGCCCACCAGACTTCCAGATCGCAAGTCCCCGAGACTTGCAGAGAAAAGGCGCAGCGGTGTGCCTTTTCTGTGCCGTTCAGCTAGAACGGATTCCTCGCTCTCTCCATTATGCGAAAAACGCAACAGAGCCGGCTACACGCCCGATTCTTCTGTTGCGCCGTCGTCGTTTGCACGCTATACTAGCCGGCTTCGGTATGGGTCTATCTTTTTTGACCCATATTTTTTAGTAGTTCAACTACCCCCGCCCAATCGTAGGTGGGAATGGAGAAAAAATGAGCCTGGGCCTTCTCGGTCGCAAGGTTGGCATGATGCGTATCTTTACGGATGACGGCGATTCGATCCCTGTCACCGTCCTGGACGTGTCGAACAACCGTGTTGCGCAAGTCAAAACTCCTGAAACTGACGGTTATACCGCTGTTCAGGTCGTCTTCGGTCAGCGTCGCGCTTCCCGCGTGAACAAGGCCGCCGCCGGTCACTACGCCAAAGCTGGCGTCGAAGCCGGTACGATGCTGAAGGAATTCCGCATCGATTCCACCAAAGCCGCTGAACTCAAAGCCGGCGACACCATCAATGCTTCGATGTTCGAAGTGGGCCAGAAAATCGACGTGCAAGGCACCTCGATCGGTAAGGGCTACGCCGGTACCATCAAGCGTTACAACTTCTCGTCGGGTCGTCAGACCCACGGTAACTCGCGTTCGCACAACGTTCCTGGCTCCATCGGTATGGCCCAGGATCCGGGTCGCGTGTTCCCGGGTAAGCGCATGACCGGTCACATGGGCGACGTTACCGTCACCACCCAGAACCTGGAAATCGCCCGCATCGACGCTGAGCGTCAACTGCTGATGGTCAAAGGTGCCGTTCCTGGCGCCAAGAACGGCCAAGTGGTTGTCAAGCCGGCTGTCAAAACCAAAGCCAAGAAAGGAGCTTAAATATGGAACTTCAGCTCCTGAATGAGCAAGGTCAAGCTGGCGCAGGCGTTGCAGCTGCCGACACCGTGTTCGGCCGCGAATACAATGAAGCCCTGATCCACCAGATCGTGGTCGCTTACGCCGCCAACGCACGTAGCGGCAACCGCAAGCAGAAAGACCGCGAAGAAGTCAGCCACACCACGAAGAAGCCATGGCGCCAGAAGGGCACCGGCCGCGCTCGTGCTGGTATGTCGTCGTCGCCTCTGTGGCGCGGCGGTGGTCGTATCTTCCCGAACACCCCGGACGAGAACTTCTCGCACAAGGTCAACAAGAAGATGTTCCGTGCAGGTATCTGCTCGATCTTCTCGCAGCTGGCCCGCGAAGGCCGCCTGAACGTGGTTGAGAACCTGTCGATCGAAGCTCCGAAGACCAAGCTGCTGTCGCAAAAGCTGCAGGGCATGGGCCTGGAATCGGTCCTCGTGATCACCGACACCATCGACGAAAACCTGCTGCTCGCCTCGCGCAACCTGCCGAACGTGCTGGTCGTCGAGCCGAAGGCTGCTGACCCGATGTCGCTGGTGTTCTACAAGAAAGTCCTGGTCACCAAAGCTGCTCTGGCCAAGATCGAGGAGATGTACGCATGAGCGCCGCAATCAAATTTAGCGAAGAGCGCCTGATGAAGGTGCTGCTGGCTCCGATCATTTCCGAAAAAGCGACCTTCGTCGCGGAAAAGAACGAGCAGATCGTGTTCAAGGTTCTGCCGGACGCGACCAAGCCAGAAATCAAGGCTGCCGTCGAGCTGCTGTTCAAGGTCGAAGTGGAATCGGTGCAAACCGTGAACCGCGAAGGCAAGCAGAAGCGCTCGGGCCGTTTCAACGGCCGCCGCAACCACACCAAGCGTGCTTTCGTGTGCCTGAAGCCGGGCCAGGAAATCAATTTTGTCGAGGAGGCTAAATAATGGCACTCGTTAAGATGAAGCCAACCTCCCCAGGCCGTCGCGGCATGGTGAAAGTTGTGACCGAAGGCCTGTACAAAGGCCGTCCGTTCGCAGCCCTGGTTGAAAAGAAATCGAAGACTGCTGGCCGTAACAACAACGGTCACATCACCACCCGCCACATCGGCGGTGGCCACAAGCAGCACTACCGCCTGGTTGACTTCAAGCGCAACAAGGACGGCATCCCTGCCAAGGTCGAGCGTATCGAATACGACCCGAACCGTACCGCGCACATCGCTCTGCTGTGCTACGCCGACGGTCACCGTGCGTACATCATCGCCACCAAGGGCATGGCTGTGGGCGACACCGTCATGAACGGCTCGGAAGCGCCGATCAAGGCCGGTAACTGCCTGCCGATCCGCAACATCCCGGTTGGTACCGTGATGAACTGCGTCGAAATGCTGCCGGGTAAAGGCGCACAGATGGCCCGCACCGCCGGCGCCGCTGTCGTCCTGATGGCGCGTGAAGGCACCTACGCCCAGGTTCGCCTGCGCTCGGGTGAAGTCCGTCGCGTGCACATCGAGTGCCGTGCAACCGTGGGTGAAGTCGGCAACGCCGAGCACAGCCTGCGCAAGATCGGTAAAGCCGGTGCGATGCGTTGGCGCGGTGTGCGTCCGACCGTCCGCGGTGTCGTCATGAACCCGATCGACCACCCGCACGGTGGTGGTGAAGGCCGTACGGCAGCAGGTCGCCATCCGGTGTCGCCATGGGGCCAGCAGACCAAGGGCAAGAAGACGCGTTCGAACAAGCGCACTTCGTCGATGATCGTCTCGCGCCGCGGCAAGAAATAAGGGATAAAACATGACTCGTTCATTGAAAAAAGGGCCGTTCATTGACGCCCACCTGGTGAAAAAAGTCGAAGCCGCGCAAGCGACCAAAGACAAGAAGCCAGTCAAAACCTGGTCGCGCCGCTCGACGATCACCCCGGACTTCATCGGTCTGACGATCGCTGTCCACAACGGCAAGCTGCACGTGCCGGTGTACGTCTCGGAGAACATGGTCGGCCACAAGCTCGGCGAATTCGCGCTGACCCGTACGTTCAAGGGCCACGCCGCTGACAAGAAGGCGAAAAAATAATGGAAACTAAAGCTATCCTCAAAGGCGTGCGCCTGTCGGAACAGAAGGGCCGCCTGGTTGCTGACCTGATCCGTGGCAAGAAAGTTGACGCAGCACTCAACATTCTGCAGTTCAGCCCGAAGAAGGGCGCGACCATCATCAAGAAGGTTCTCGAGTCGGCAATCGCCAACGCGGAACACAACGATGGCGCGGACATCGACGAGCTGAAGGTCACCCAGATCTACGTCGAAAAGGGCCCGATCCTGAAGCGCTTCACCGCACGTGCGAAGGGCCGCGGCGATCGCATTTCGAAACAATCCTGTCACATCTACGTGACTGTCGGTAACTAAGGGGTCATACGATGGGTCAGAAAATCCACCCAACCGGCTTCCGCCTGGCGGTCACCCGTAACTGGGCATCGCGTTGGTACGCTGGCAACGGCAACTTCGCCGAAATGCTGAAGGAAGACCTGGAAGCGCGCGCTTTCCTGAAAAAGAAGCTGAAGAACGCTTCGGTCGGCCGTATCGTCATCGAGCGTCCTGCCAAGAACGCACGCTTCACGATCTACTCGTCGCGTCCTGGCGTCGTGATCGGCAAGAAGGGCGAAGACATCGAAGTGCTGAAGTCGTCGCTGACGAAGATCATGGGCGTGCCTGTGCACGTCAATATCGAAGAGATCCGCAAGCCGGAAATCGACTCGCAGCTGATCGCCGACTCGATCTCGCAGCAGCTCGAAAAGCGCATCATGTTCCGCCGCGCGATGAAGCGCGCCATGCAGAACGCAATGCGCCTGGGCGCTGTCGGCATCAAGATCATGTCGTCGGGCCGCCTGAACGGCATCGAGATCGCACGTACCGAATGGTACCGCGAAGGCCGTGTGCCTCTGCACACCCTGCGCGCCGATATCGACTACGGCACCAGCGAAGCATCGACCACCTACGGCATCATCGGCGTCAAGGTCTGGGTCTACAAGGGCGATCGTTCGGCAACGGGCGAAGCACCTGTGATCGACGTGCCGGCCGACGAGAAGAAGCCACGCGGCCCGCGTCGCGATGATGGCAAGCCGGGCGGCCGTCCGCGCCCAGGCGCCAAACCAGGAGCCGCTCCAGCAGGTCGTCGCGCCGCTGCCAAGCCGGCTGAGAAAGCAGGAGAATAAAGATGCTGCAGCCATCCCGCAGAAAGTATCGTAAAGAGCAGAAGGGCCGTAACACCGGCATTTCGCACACCCGCGGCACCGCTGTGTCGTTCGGCGAATTCGGCCTGAAGGCAGTTGCCCGCGGCCGTATCACCGCACGCCAGATCGAAGCAGCCCGTCGTGCGATGACCCGTCACATCAAGCGTGGCGGCCGTATCTGGATCCGTATCTTCCCGGACAAGCCGATTTCGAACAAGCCGGCTGAAGTCCGTATGGGTAACGGTAAGGGTAACCCGGAGTACTACGTCGCTGAAATCCAGCCAGGCAAAGTCCTGTACGAGATGGACGGCGTCGCAGAAGAACTGGCGCGCGAAGCGTTCCGCCTGGCCGCTGCCAAACTGCCGCTGGCAACCACCTTCGTGGTGCGCCAAGTCGGCCAATAACAGGAGTTGAATATGAAAGCATCGGAACTCCGCGGCAAAGACCAGGACGCCCTGCAGAAGGAGCTGAATGAGCTGCTGAAGGCCCAGTTCGGCCTGCGCATGCAGCTGGCTACCCAGCAGCTGGCGAACACCGCGCAGCTCAAGAAAGTACGTCGCGATATCGCGCGTGTGAAGACTGTGATGAACTCGAAGGAAGCCAAATGAACGACACCACTAAAACGGCGCTGAAGCGTACGCTGGTCGGCAAGGTCGTGTCCGACAAAATGGACAAGACGGTGACCGTCCTGATCGAGCGTCACGTCAAGCACCCGCTGTATGGCAAGATCATCGTGCGCTCGAACAAGTACCACGCGCACGACGAGACCAACCAGGTCAAGACCGGCGACACGGTCGAGATCACGGAAGGTCGCCCGATCTCGAAGACGAAGGCGTGGACCGTGACCCGTGTTGTGCAACAAGCACAGGTCATCTAAGCCTTAAAATTTGTCTTGCGTGGCCCGCTGGTATCTGGGATACTAGCGGGCTTCGTTCATGTGTTGCCGCAGTATGTCCCCGCGATGTCGGCGGCCTGTGTAGCGAAAGTTATTGGAAAGTCCAATCACCCAAACGTCATGCTCCAGCAGGGGCGTGCCGACGGGACCAAGACTGACCGCAGGCCCACGGTTTTCCGTGGGGTTTTCTACGGCTTAAGTTGGGAAAGAAAATACTATGATTCAAACCGAAAGCCGGCTCGAAGTAGCCGACAACACCGGTGCCAAGGAAGTTCTGTGCATCAAGGTGTTGGGCGGCTCGAAACGCCGTTATGCGAGCATTGGCGACATCATCAAGGTCACCGTCAAGGTGGCTGCGCCGCGTGGTCGCGTCAAAAAAGGTGAAATTTACAACGCCGTGGTTGTGCGTACCGCCAAAGGTGTGCGCCGCCAGGACGGTTCCCTGGTCAAGTTCGACGGCAACGCCGCTGTCCTCCTGAACAGCAAGCTGGAGCCGATCGGTACCCGTATCTTCGGACCGGTGACGCGCGAGCTGCGTACCGAGAAGTTCATGAAGATCGTGTCCCTGGCACCTGAAGTTCTGTAAGGAGTCGCAATGGATAAGATTCGTAAAAACGACGAAGTCATCGTTCTGGCCGGTAAAGACAAGGGCAAGCGTGGCGTCGTTCAGAAGCGTGTAGACGCTGAACACGTCATCGTCGAAGGCGTCAACGTCGCCAAGAAAGCGACCAAGCCGAACCCGATGACCGGTAACACTGGTGGTATCGTCGACAAGACTATGCCGATTCACGTCTCGAACGTCGCGCTGTTCAACGCAGCGACCGGCAAGGCGGATCGCGTTGGCTTCAAGGATGTGGATGGCAAGAAAGTCCGCGTCTTCAAGTCGAACGGCGAAGTAGTGAAGGGGTAAGAACAATGGCCCGTCTCCAACAAATTTACAAAGACAAAGTCGTCGCCGAGCTGACCGAGAAATTCGGTTACAAGTCGATCATGGAAGTCCCGCGCCTGACCAAGATCACCCTGAACATGGGTCTGTCGGAAGCTGTCGCCGACAAGAAGGTCATCGAGCACGCCACTGGCGACCTGACCAAGATCGCCGGCCAGAAGCCGGTCGTGACCAAGGCTCGCAAGGCAATCGCAGGCTTCAAGATCCGCGAAGGCTACCCGATCGGTACCATGGTGACCCTGCGCGGTAACCGCATGTACGAATTCCTGGACCGCTTCATCACCGTGGCCCTGCCGCGCGTGCGTGACTTCCGTGGCGTGAATGGCAAATCGTTCGATGGCCGTGGTAACTACAACATCGGCGTCAAAGAGCAGATCATCTTCCCGGAAATCGATTACGACAAGATCGATGCGCTGCGTGGCATGAACATCTCGATCACCACCACCGCTAAGACCGACGAAGAAGCCAAAGCGCTGCTCGCCGCCTTCAAATTCCCGTTCAGGAACTAAGAGCATGGCAAAACTTGCACTGATTAACCGCGAACAGAAGCGTGCAGACCTGGTGGAGAAATTCGCCGCAAAGCGTGCCGCTCTGAAAGCGATCATCGACGACCAATCGAAGTCGGAAGAAGAACGTTACGAAGCTCGCCTGAAACTGCAGGCCCTGCCGCGCAACTCGGCCCCGACCCGCCAGCGTAACCGCTGCGCAATGACCGGCCGTCCACGTGGTACTTTCCGTAAATTCGGTCTGGCCCGCACCAAACTCCGCGAATTCGCCATGAAAGGCGAAATCCCGGGTATGACCAAAGCTAGCTGGTAATAGGAGAATAAGCAATGAGTATGAGCGATCCTATCGCCGATATGCTGACCCGCATCCGCAACGCACAAACTGTCCAGAAAACCACGGTCGCCATGCCGTCGTCGAAAGTCAAGGTTGCGATCGCCAACGTCCTGAAGGACGAGGGTTACATTGAAGATTTCGCCGTGTCCACCGAAGGTGGCAAGGCTGAACTGAAAATCGGTTTGAAGTATTACACCGGCCGTCCGGTCATCGAGCGCATCGAGCGCGTGTCCCGTCCTGGCCTGCGCGTCTACAAGGGCAAGAACGAAATCCCGTCGGTCATGAATGGCCTGGGCGTGGCAATCGTCTCGACCCCGCAAGGCGTGATGACCGACCGCAAAGCACGTGCTACCGGCGTCGGTGGCGAAGTGCTGTGCTACGTGGCTTAAGGAGTAGACATGTCTCGAGTAGCTAAGATGCCAATCGCCGTCCCGGCAGGTACCGATGTCGCGATCAACGCGTCGTCGATCACCGTCAAGGGCCCGCTCGGCACCCTGACCCAGCCGCTGAACGGCCTGGTCAAAGTGGAAAACAACAACGGCACGCTGACCTTCGACGTGGTGGACGATTCGCGTGAATCGAACGCCATGTCGGGCACCCTGCGCGCC
This sequence comes from Massilia sp. AB1, assembly GCF_018119385.1. Taxonomy (NCBI): domain Bacteria; kingdom Pseudomonadati; phylum Pseudomonadota; class Betaproteobacteria; order Burkholderiales; family Oxalobacteraceae; genus Massilia; species Massilia sp. AB1. The sequence goes on from NZ_JAGKSG010000054.1 coordinate 14,783, forward strand.
CTGGTCAACAACATGGTTACCGGCGTCACCAAGGGCTTCGAGAAGAAGCTGAACCTGGTGGGCGTGGGCTACAAGGCAGCAGTGCAGGGCAACGCCCTGAACCTGTCGCTGGGCTTCTCGCACCCGGTGCTGCACGCGATGCCGGAAGGCGTCACTGCCGTCACCCCGACCCCGACCGAAATCCTGATCAAGGGTATCGATCGTCAAAAGGTCGGCCAGGTCGCCGCAGAAGTGCGCGCTTACCGCTCGCCTGAGCCTTACAAGGGCAAGGGTGTCCGTTATTCGGACGAAGTGGTGAAGCTTAAAGAAACCAAGAAGAAATAATCGGAGCTGACGATGGACAAGAAAGAATCGCGTCTGCGTCGCGGACGTCAAACCCGCATCAAGATCGCCCAGCTGGGCGTGAACCGTCTGTCGGTTCACCGCACCAACCTGCACATCTATGCGAACCTGATCAGCCCGGACGCAAAGGTGCTGGTGTCGGCTTCGACGCTGGAAGCAGAAGTGCGCGCCGAACTGGCCGGCAAGAGCGGTGCAGGCGGCAACGCTGCCGCGGCTGCCCTGGTTGGCAAGCGCGTCGCCGAGAAGGCACTGAAAGCAGGAATCACCGAAGTTGCGTTCGACCGCTCGGGTTTCCGTTACCACGGCCGTGTGAAGGCGCTGGCAGAAGCCGCGCGTGAAGCCGGTCTGAAGTTCTAAGGAAGAATCGTCATGGCAAAAATGCAAGCGAAAATGGCAAGCGACAAGCCGGATGATGGCATGCGCGAGAAAATGATCGCGATCAACCGCGTGACCAAAGTGGTCAAGGGTGGTCGTATCATGGGTTTTGCAGCGCTGACCGTTGTCGGTGACGGCGATGGCCGCATCGGCATGGGCAAGGGCAAGTCGAAGGAAGTTCCTGTCGGCGTGCAAAAAGCGATGGAAGAAGCCCGCCGCAACCTGATCAAGGTGCCCCTCAAGAACGGTACGCTGCACCACACCGTCACCGGTCGTCACGGCGCCTCGCGCGTCATGATGTCGCCGGCCAAGCCGGGTACCGGCGTGATCGCTGGTGGCGCAATGCGCGCTATCTTCGAGGTGATGGGCGTGACCGACGTGGTCGCCAAGTCGACCGGTTCGTCGAACCCGTACAACCTGGTTCGCGCTACCCTCGACGGTCTGGCAAAAATGAGCACTCCGGCTGACATCGCTGCCAAGCGCGGCAAGTCGGTTGAAGACATCCTGGGTTAAGGGGAACAAACATGGCAAACACTGTCAAAGTCAAGCTCGTCAAGGGCCTGATCGGTACCCGTCAGGATCACCGTGCCACCGTGCGCGGCCTGGGTCTGCGTCGTGTCAACTCGGTCTCCGAGCTGCAGGACACCCCGTCCGTGCGTGGCATGATCAACAAAGTCGCGTACCTCGTTAAAGTTGTTTCGTAAGCCGCGGCTTACGTACGGAGAAATCAATGGAACTCAATACCATTCAACCAGCTGACGGCGCCAAGCACGCGAAGCGTCGCGTTGGCCGCGGTATCGGCTCGGGCCTGGGCAAGACTGCCGGCCGCGGTCACAAGGGTCAGAAATCGCGTTCGGGCGGCTTCCACAAAGTCGGCTTCGAAGGCGGCCAGATGCCTCTGCAGCGTCGTCTGCCGAAGCGCGGCTTCAAATCGCTGAACGCCTCGTTCAAGGCTGAAGTGCGTCTGTCGGACCTGAACACCCTGGCTGTCGGCGACGTCGACATCCTGGTGCTCAAGCAGGCAGGCATCCTGCCGGTCGTGGCACGTGACGTGCGCGTCATCCTGTCCGGCGAGATCACCAAAGCGGTGAACCTCAAGGGCCTGAAAGCGACCGCCGGCGCGAAAGCGGCGATCGAAGCAGCTGGCGGTTCGGTCGCTTAATTGCGACCTGCCTGATCGGAGCAAAAATTGGCGACTAATTCACAACTTGGTAAAAGCGCCGCTTCCGGCTTCCCCTGGGGTCGGCTGTGGTTTTTGCTTGGCGCATTGGTCGTGTACCGCATCGGTGCTCACATCCCGGTCCCCGGGATTGACCCGGTGCAGCTCGCGTCGCTGTTCAAGCAGAACGAGGGCGGCATCCTGGGCATGTTCAACATGTTCTCGGGCGGCGCCTTGTCCCGCTTTACCGTGTTCGCTCTCGGCATCATGCCTTACATTTCGGCTTCGATCATCATGCAGCTCGCATCGATCGTCTCGCCGCAACTGGAGGCGCTGAAGAAGGAAGGCGAAGCCGGCCGCCGCAAGATCACCCAGTACACCCGTTACTTCACGGTGGCACTGGCGTTGTTCCAGGCGTTCGGTATCGCGGTCGCGCTCGAGGCGCAGCCGGGACTGGTGCTCGATCCGGGCATCGGCTTCCGCTTCGTCACCGTCACGACCCTTCTGACCGGCACCATGTTCCTCATGTGGCTGGGCGAGCAGATCACCGAACGCGGTCTCGGCAACGGCATCTCGATCATCATCTTTGCCGGTATCGCAGCGGGTCTGCCTTCGGCCATGGGCGGCTTGTTCACCCTGGTGTCGAACGGTTCGATCGGCAGCTTCTCGGCGATCCTGATCGTCGCGCTGGTGGTGGCAGTGACTTATGGCGTGGTGTTCGTTGAACGCGGCCAGCGCAAGATCCTGGTCAACTACGCCAAGCGCCAGGTCGGCAACAAGATCTACGGTGGCCAAACCAGCCACCTGCCCTTGAAGCTGAACATGGCAGGCGTGATCCCGCCGATCTTCGCTTCGTCGATCATCCTGTTCCCGGCAACGATCGTCGACTGGTTCACGCGCGGCAAGGACTCCAGCAGCCCGGTCATCGGGTTCCTGAAGGACCTGGCAGCGTCGATGGGACCAGGCGAGCCGATCCACGCGTTGCTGTATGCGGTGGCGATCGTGTTCTTCTGCTTCTTCTATACCGCGCTGGTATTCAACAGCAAGGAAACGGCGGACAACTTGAAGAAGAGCGGTGCATTCGTTCCGGGCATCCGTCCGGGCGAGCAGACTGCCCGCTACATCGACAAGATCCTGATGCGCCTGACCCTGGCTGGTGCGGTCTACATCACCCTGGTGTGCCTGGTGCCGGAGTTCATGACTGCCCAGTGGAAGGTTCCCTTCTACTTCGGCGGCACGTCGCTCCTGATCATCGTGGTGGTGACGATGGACTTCATGGCACAAGTGCAGAACTACGTCATGTCGCAGCAATATGAATCGCTGCTGCGCAAGGCTAACTTCAAGGGCGGAATTCCGACGCGATAAGCGGGGAGTGCATAGACCGAATGGCAAAAGACGACGTCATCCAAATGCAAGGGGAGATTCTCGAGAATCTCCCGAACGCGACCTTTCGCGTGAAGCTGGAAAACGGGCACGTGGTGCTGGGGCATATCTCGGGTAAAATGCGGATGAATTACATCCGCATTCTCCCGGGCGACAAGGTGACGGTGGAATTGACCCCGTACGACCTTTCCCGGGCCCGCATTGTGTTCCGCACCAAGTAAAAAAATCATCAAGTAAACGAACCGAAGAGAGTGCAAAATGAAAGTTAACGCTTCAGTCAAGCGGATCTGCCGCAACTGCAAGATCATCAAGCGCAAGGGCGTGGTCCGTGTGATCTGCGTCGAGCCGCGTCACAAGCAGCGTCAAGGTTAATACGAGGAATATCGAATGGCACGTATTGCAGGGGTTAACATCCCAAATCATCAGCACACTGTTATCGGCCTGACGGCGATCTACGGTATTGGCCGTCCGCGCTCGCAGAAGATCTGCGACGCAACCGGTATCGCGACCAACAAGAAGGTCAAGGACCTGGACGATAACGAACTCGAGAAGCTGCGCGACGAAGTTGCGAAGTTTGTCGTGGAAGGCGACCTGCGCCGCGAACTGTCCATGAACATCAAGCGTCTGATGGACCTGGGCTGCTACCGCGGCATGCGTCACCGTAAGGGTCTGCCGGTGCGCGGCCAGCGTACCCGTACCAATGCACGTACCCGCAAAGGTCCGCGCAAGGCCGCACAATCGCTCAAGAAATAATCTAGGAACCTGACCATGGCCAAGCAACAAAGCAGCGCAGCAGCAGCTCGCGTGCGCAAGAAAGTCAAGAAGAACGTCGCCGAGGGCATCGCCCACGTCCACGCGTCCTTCAACAACACGATCATCACGATCACCGACCGTCAGGGCAACGCTCTGTCGTGGGCTACCTCCGGCGGCGCCGGCTTCAAGGGTTCGCGCAAATCGACCCCGTTCGCAGCGCAGGTTGCTGCCGAAGCTGCAGGCAAGGTCGCTCAGGAGTCGGGCGTGAAGAACCTGGAAGTGCGTATCAAGGGCCCAGGCCCGGGCCGCGAGTCGGCTGTGCGCGCTCTGAACAACCTGGGCATCAAGATCACCGAGATCCAGGACGTCACCCCGGTTCCGCACAACGGCTGCCGTCCGCCGAAGCGTCGTCGTATCTAATACACGACGCACGGGGCCCCGGCTCCGTGGTGTTCCAAAGATTGCCGGTGCAGTTACCCGAAATAGGGTATACTGCCCGGCTCTTGTCGCCTGCCATTTCAATGGCGGGCGATTTGTTTAAGCCACGTCCGGCCAATCGTGGACCGGACTAGCGCCTGGGTGCTCAAGGCACCACTGGGGCGTGATTAATTTATAAAGGTATCTAACGTGGCACGTTATATCGGACCAAAAGCAAAACTGTCGCGCCGTGAAGGCACCGACCTGTTCCTGAAGAGCGCACGTCGCTCGCTCGATTCGAAGTGCAAGCTGGACGTCAAGCCGGGTCAACACGGCGTGAAGTCGGGCGCCCGTACCTCGGACTACGGCAACCAGCTGCGTGAAAAGCAGAAGGTCAAGCGTATCTACGGCGTGCTGGAGCGTCAGTTCCGCCGCTACTTCGCTGAAGCATCGCGCCGCAAGGGCAACACCGGCGAAACCCTGCTGAAGCTGCTGGAATCGCGCCTGGACAACGTCGCTTACCGCATGGGCTTCGGCTCGACCCGCGCTGAAGCACGCCAGCTGGTGAGCCACAAGGCCTTCACCGTGAACGGCAACGTCGTGAACATCGCTTCGTACCAGGTCAAGACCGGCGACGTTATCGCCGTCCGCGAAAAGGCCAAGAAGCAAGTGCGTATCGCTGAAGCCCTGTCGCTGGCTGAGCAAGTCGGTTTCCCGAGCTGGGTTTCGGTCGATGCCAAGAAGTTCGAAGGCACCTTCCGTTCGTTCCCGGAGCGTAACGAGATCGCTGCAGACGTCAACGAAGCGCTGATCGTCGAACTGTACTCGCGTTAATGACGGCGCTGGGAGCGGCCACGGCTGCTCCCATACCGTCATCCCGGCGCAGGCCGGGATCCAAGTTTGCTGGCTTAGCCAGGAACTTGGGTTCCGGCCTCCGCCGGAAGTCGGAGGCGCCAGTGGCGCGTACGACGTGGTGGTAGTGCGAGCGCAGCAACCTTGGGTTGGCCTCGCAGTGAATCCAAATTCCTCCCACTCCTGTCGCTACCGATTTCGTATCACCGCCTGCTCCCCGCAGGCGTTCTCATTAATGCCATCAGCCTTATCGGTGTAACGAACCGAGGGTATTGAAAAGGACATTTCATGCAAAATAGTCTGTTGAAGCCACGTATCATCGATGTAGAAGCACTGGGCGCCGGTCACGCAAAAGTCGTGATGGAGCCGTTCGAGCGTGGTTATGGTCACACCCTGGGCAACGCGCTGCGCCGCGTCCTGCTGTCGTCGATGGTTGGCTACGCGCCGACCGAAGTGACGATCGCCGGCGTCGTGCACGAGTACTCGTCGCTGGACGGCGTGCAGGAAGACGTGGTCGACCTGCTGCTGAACCTGAAGGGCGTCGTGTTCAAGGTGCACAACCGTGATTCGGTCACCCTGACCCTGAAGAAGGAAGGCGAAGGCGCCGTCCTGGCTTCCGACATCGACCTGCCGCATGACGTGGAACTGATCAACCCGGATCACGTGATCGCTCACCTGACCGCCGGCGGCAAGCTGGACATGCAGATCAAGGTCGAGAAGGGCCGCGGCTATGTGCCGGGCAACGTGCGCCGCCTGTCGGAAGACACCAACAAGACCATCGGCCGCATCATCCTGGACGCCTCGTTCTCGCCAGTGCGCCGCGTGTCCTACGCCGTGGAATCGGCCCGTGTCGAACAGCGTACCGACCTGGACAAGCTGATCATCAACATCGAAACCAACGGCGTGATCACCCCGGAAGAAGCGATCCGCCAGTCGGCACGCGTCCTGGTGGACCAGCTGAACGTGTTCGCCGCCCTGGAAGGCACCGAAGCCGCTGCTGAAGCACCGTCGCGCGCTCCGCTGGTCGATCCGATCCTGCTGCGTCCGGTGGACGACCTGGAACTGACCGTCCGTTCGGCAAACTGCCTGAAGGCCGAGAACATCTACTACATCGGCGACCTGATCCAGCGTTCGGAAAACGAACTGCTGAAGACCCCGAACCTGGGCCGCAAGTCGCTCAACGAAATCAAGGAAGTCCTCGCTTCGCGCGGCCTGACCCTGGGCATGAAACTCGAGAACTGGCCGCCGGCTGGTCTGGAAAAGTAATCCCCGATTTCTGTTTCGCTTTGCAGTACCCCGCCTGGACGCCTTGTCCGGGCGGTTTTAACCCCGAACCGGTCCGCGGTCACGCGCAAGCGTGAACGATCGAAGAACTGGAATTGAAAACACTCGAAAGGATTTACCATGCGTCACCGTCACGGCCTTCGTAAACTGAACCGTACCTCGTCCCACCGTCTGGCAATGCTGCGCAACATGACCGTTTCGCTGCTGCGTCACGAAGCCATCAAGACCACCGTGCCGAAGGCAAAGGAACTGCGTCGCGTTGTCGAGCCGATCCTGACCCTGGGCAAGACCGACACCCTGGCAAACAAGCGCCTGGCTTTCGCTCGCCTGCGCGACCGCGAGATCGTCCAGAAGCTGTTCGCTGAACTGGGCCCGCGTTTTGCTAACCGCAACGGCGGCTACCTGCGCATCCTGAAGATGGGCTTCCGCGTTGGCGACAACGCACCGATGGCCTACGTCGAACTGCTGGACCGTCCGGAACCGGGCACCGCTGAAGAAGCACCGACCGCTGAGTAATCGGCAAGGTCTCTAAGAACCAGGCTTCGGCCTGGTTTTTTTTCGCCCATCGAAAACGCCGCCGATTCCACGCGCCTTAGAGCGCCTAACAAAACCATCAGGGCAAGGCGCAGCGTCGAAGACAGTACTCTAGTACGGCAAGACGCTGCAACGCAGCCATGAGGGTTTTGTTAGGCGCTCTTAAGCTTCGCCACAGACGCCGACAGCCGAGCCGGTGTACCATGCCGATGCGCTGTAACAACTCACCCGACACCATGACCCGTTTCTCCGCCAGCCGCCTGCTGCAAGCCTGCCTGACGCTGTTCGCCGCCTTCGTGCTCCTGACTTCAGGCGCCGCCCGTGCCGAAGAAGAATTCCTCGATCCGGCCCTGGCCTTCCGCTTCGCGGTGCGCATGGCCGATCCACAGACGCTGGAAGTGAGCTACCAAATCGCCGACGGTTACTACATGTACCGCGAGCGCTTCGGCTTCAAGGCCGATGGCGCCACGCTCGGCATGCCGCAGATCCCGCCTGGCAAAGTGAAATACGACCCGACTTTCGAGAAGGATGTCGAAACCCACAAGGGCCTGGTGACGATCCGCATTCCCGTCGAGGGCAGCGGCAACTTCACGCTGACCGCCACCAGCCAGGGCTGCGCCGACGCCGGCCTGTGCTATCCGCCGCAACAACACACGGCCCAGTTGAGTGCAGGCGCAGGCGGATCGTCGTCGAGCGCGCCCTCGCTGCCGATCGGCGCCGCAGCAGGGCAGGAGCCGGCAATCTCGGTCCCGCTGTCCTCCACGCCGACCGCCGAGAGCGCGCCCGCTGCAGCCGTCCCGCCGGCCGCAATTGCGCCTGCCGCTGAATCCGACATGTCCACCATCGCCGGCATCCTCAACGGTGGCCGTCTGCTGGCCATCATCCCGGCCTTCGTGCTGCTCGGCCTGGGCCTGGCCTTCACGCCTTGCGTGCTGCCGATGGTGCCGATCCTGTCCTCGATCATCGTCGGCGAAGGTCAGCAGGTACGCCGCTCGCGCGGCTTCGTGCTGTCGCTCACGTATTCGCTTGGCATGGCGATCGTTTACACCGCGCTTGGCGTCGCCGCAGGCCTGATCGGCGAAGGCTTAGCCGCCGCGCTGCAGAACCCCTGGGTCTTGGGCAGCTTCGCTGTCCTCATCGCCGCCATGTCCCTGTCGATGTTCGGCTTCTACCAGCTGCAGCTGCCTGTCGCACTGCAAACCCGCCTGGCTCACGCATCCGGCCGCCGTTCCTCGGGCAAGCTGGCGGGCGTGTTCGCGATGGGCGCCATCTCCGCCCTGATCGTCGGCCCCTGCGTCGCCGCGCCCCTGGCCGGCGCCCTGGTCTACATCAGCCAGACGCGCGACGTTCTAATCGGCGGCGCGGCCTTGTTCGCCATGGCGATCGGCATGAGTATTCCTCTGCTGCTGGTCGGCGTCTCGGCCGGCTCGCTGCTGCCGCGCGTGGGCGCCTGGATGGAGTCGGTCAAGCGCCTGTTCGGCGTGCTGATGCTGGCCATGGCGCTGTGGCTGGTGTCGCCGGTGATCCCGGCGGCGGCGCAAATGCTGCTGTGGGCGGCGCTGCTGCTCGGTTACGGCTTCTACCTGCTGCGCCACCACCGCCACTGGACCACGATGGCCGCCGGCGGCGCCTTCGCCGTGCTTGGGGCGATGCAGCTGGTCGGTGTGGCCAGTGGCGGACGCGATGCGCTGGCGCCCCTGGCGCACCTGCGCGGCGGCGCCCAGAAGCATCTGGAGTTCAAGCGCGTCAAGAATGTAGCCGAGCTCGATGCGGTGCTGGCCAATACCGGCGGCAAGACGGTCATGCTCGATTTCTACGCCGACTGGTGCGTGTCTTGCAAGGAGATGGAAAAGCTGACCTTCGTAGACCCGGCCGTGCAGGCCAAGCTGGCGAATACCATCCTGCTGCAGATCGACGTGACCGCCAACAACGCGGACGACAAGGCCATGCTCAAGCACTTCGGCCTGTTCGGACCGCCCGGGATCATCCTGTTCGACAGGGAAGGGCGCGAGATTCCGGACAGCCGGGTGATCGGCTACCAAGCCGCAGGCAAATTCCTCGTCTCGCTGCAAAAGCTCGGCGGTTGAAGCTTGAACGCAGTCCTCGAATGGCCACTTCGTTCGCATTGCGGATGTAGATCGCATCTGCAATCAAAAGAAGTAAGCAATCAGGCGCTGCTAAACTAGCGAGCTTCACGACGCCAAATTCTCAAGCAAAGCATGAAGAGCAATTCAAACAGCGGCCTGGTCTATTCGACCGATGGCGGTCGCATGTGCCCTGGATGCAGGCAACCCGTCTCAGGGTGCACATGCAAGGCAAATGCCGTGATCAAGGGCGATGGCGTGGTGCGCGTGTCGCGCCAGACGAAGGGCCGGGGCGGCAAGAGCGTGACTGTCGTCAAGGGGCTCGCGCTCGATGCCATTGCATTGGCGCAGCTGGGCAAGCAGCTGCGCACCGCCTGCGGTTCAGGGGGGACCGTGAAGGACGGCGTGGTCGAGATCCAGGGCGACCACTGCGATCTGGTGATGGAGACGCTCACAAAGCTCGGCCATCATCCGAAACGCGCCGGCGGCTAAGGTTTTGAAGCGACGCGTGCTCGGATGCGATCCCCGAACCGGCCATGCCGGTTTTTCAATCTTAACGAGGCTGAAAGACTTAGCTGAGACCGTTTGATTCACATGTTGTAGCGAAGCCATACAGAACACAAAAATGATTTCCATTGCGGAAAGAAAGTGTCTGTACGGACATATTCGTCGAGATAATGGAAGCGAACCTATCTCCGTCGAATCGCCATGGCCATGATGTTTGAAGAATTCGAATCCTTCGATTCGAGCCCGCCCCCGCGGCCGGCCGAGGCCACTTCGCCGCTGGTCCGGCTGCAATATTTGATCGACAACACCCCGGCCATCGTCTACAGCTCGGTCCCCAGCGGCGACTTCAAGCTGACCTTCGTCAGCAAGAACGCCTACCATGTCCTCGGCTACCAGCCGGAGGAAATGCTGGCCGACCCGAACTTCTGGTTCGACCACCTGCACCCGGAAGATGCGCCCAACATCTTCTCCAGCCTCGCCCAGCTGTTCGTCGAAGGCGAGCGCACCTACGAATACCGCTTCCGCACCGCCAGCGGCGAGTACCTGTGGATGCACGACCAGCTGCGCCTGATCCGCGACGAGAACGGTACGCCCATCGAGGTGATCGGCTCGCTCAGCGACATCAGTGCGCGCAAGTGCATGGAGCAGGAGCAGGAACGCCTCATCGCGCGCTTGCGCGAGGCGCACAACCAGTTGCTCCAGTCCGAGAAGATGGCGTCCATCGGTCAGCTGGCCGCAGGCGTCGCCCACGAGATCAACAATCCGCTGGGCTTCGTGAACAGCAACATGGGGACGCTGAAAAAATACATCAACACGCTGCTGGCCGTAGTGGGCGCCAACGGCCGGGCGGTCACCCAGATGGCGCCGGGCACCCCTTTGGCGGCGCGCGTCGATGCGATCGCGCGCGAAGCGGACCTGGCTTTCCTGAAGGAAGACGTGCCGGATCTGGTCAAGGAATCGCTCGAGGGCTTGAAGCGGGTGCGCGAGATCGTCCAGGCGCTCAAGGACTTCTCCCACATGGGCGATACCGATTGGCAGCCCGCAGACCTGCATGCCGGTCTCGACAGCACCCTGAACATCGTCGCCAACGAGGTCAAGTACAAGGCAACGGTCGAGAAGCGCTACGGCAGCCTGCCGGAAGTGACCTGCCTGCCGTCGCAGCTGAACCAGGTCTTCATGAACCTGCTGGTCAACGCCGCTCACGCGATCCCGGAGCGCGGCGTCATCACCATCAGCACCGGCGTCGATGGCGACTGGGTATGGGTGGCGATCGGCGATACGGGCTGCGGCATTCCGCAGCAGAACCTGAACCGCATCTTCGAGCCTTTCTTCACCACCAAGCCTGTAGGCAGCGGGACCGGCCTGGGACTGTCGCTGTCGTATAGCACCGTCAACAAGCATGGCGGGCGCATCGATGTCGATTCCAAGGTCGGTGTCGGCACCACGTTCACGGTGCGTTTGCCGATCGTGCCGCCGGCCAGTGCCGAAGGGGCGTCGGCAGCCGGGGCCTGATCGTCCTGTTCAGTTTGCAAAAGCACGTCGCCCCGGCCTGCGCCGGGGGGCCGGCTTTTTTGGCTAACTGAATGACGGGCACCTGGGTGGCTC
>NZ_JAGKSG010000055.1:0-23777 GCF_018119385.1 Massilia sp. AB1
ATTACGTTTCCATGTGTTGTTTTTTGGCCCCCCCCCCCGGGGCCGGGCGCGGGGCGCCGGGGCTCACGCCCCACTAACTATAGACAGTCACAGACCTTCAAAGTTCGGCTTGCGCTTCTCAAGGAAGGCCGACATGCCCTCTTTCTGCGCCGGGGTGCCGAAGCCGGCGTGGAAGTAGCGGCGCTCATAGCGCACTGCTTCCGTCAGCGGCATCTGGTAAGCCTGGTTGACGCAATCCTTGATCTGCATCGCGACCGACACCGGCATATCCGCGATGCCCTGCGCCACCTTGAGCGCCTCTTCCATCACGCTCTCGGCCGGGTACACGCGCGACACCAGGCCGGTGCGCTCTGCTTCCGCGGCGTCGATCATCCGGGTGGTCAGCAGCAGGTCCATGGCCTTCGACTTGCCGATCGCGCGCGGCAGACGCTGGGTGCCGCCTGCGCCCGGGGTGACGCCGACCTTGATCTCCGGCTGGCCGAACTTGGCGCTGTCCGCGGCGATCAGGAAGTCGCACATCATGGCCAGCTCGCAGCCGCCGCCCAGGCAGTAGCCCGACACGACGCCGATCACCGGCTTGCGGATGTTCAGGATGTGTTCCCAGTTGCGGCCAATATAGTTACCCGGATAGGTATCCGCCGCATAGGTGTAATTCGCCATGGCCGCGATGTCCGCGCCGGCGGCGAAGACCTTCTCGCTGCCGGTCAGCACGATGACGTGCACGGCCGGGTCGGCGTCGAACTTGTACAGCGCGTCGCCCAGTTCGTTCATCATGTTGTCGTTCAGCGCATTCATCGCCTTCGGACGGTTCAGGCGGATCACGGCGACCTTGCCGTGCTGTTCGATCAGCAGATCTGCATATTCCATGTGACATCCCTTCAGTGGTTTAGACGGTTTGGCCGCGATTGTAACGTCTCGGATCGCGCCGAACACAGGTATGATTACTAATTCAGCAATATCTGTGTGAGAACACCATCAAGAACTGGCTGCAGAAGCGCATCGCCGCCGACTCGGTGATGCACAACCCCGACTTCCGCCGCTTCTGGTTCAGCAGCATCCTGGCCCATTTCGGCGCCCAGATCACGCTGCTGGCCCTGCCGATCTGCGCGGTCCTGATGCTGCACGCCAGCCCGGCCCAGATGGGCACCCTGGCCGCCTTCGAGTCCCTCCCCTTCCTGCTGTTCGGGCTTCCCTCCGGCGTCCTGCTGGACCGCAGCCGCCGCCTTCCCGTCATGATGTGCAGCGACCTGATGGTGGCGATCGCCCTTGCCAGCGTGCCCCTGGCCTGGTGGGTCGGCCTGCTCAGCATCCATTGGCTGTACGCGGTCGGCTTCGTGATCGGCGCCGGCCATGTGGTGGGCGGCAGCGCCGAGCAGGTCTTCCTCACCTTCCTGGTCGGACGCGAGGGCCTGGTCGACGCCCAGGCCAAGTTCGCTTCCACCGAATCCGCGGCGCGCGTGGTCGGCCCGGGCATGGCGGGCGGCCTGGTGCAGCTGATGGGCGCGCCGCTCGCCATCTTGTGCAATGTGGCCGGCTTCGTGGTGTCGCTGCTGAACCTGCGCCGCATCCGGGCGCGCGAACCGCAACCGCCGCCTTCGCAGGCGCATCCGCTGCGCGACATCCAGGAAGGCCTGGCTTTCGTCTGGAACCAGCCGCTATTGCGCACCCTGGCGTGGGTGTCGGCCTGCTGGCACCTGCTCTTTTATGGCTACACAGCGCTGCACGTGCTGTTCGCCACTCGCGTGCTCGGGATGACGCCAGGAACCATGGGACTGGCGAACATGCTCGGCGGCGCCGGGGTGCTGGCGGCCTCGCTGCTGGTCAAGCCCTTGTCGCGGCGCTTCGGCACCGGCGGCGGCATCCTGATCGGGCTGTGCGTGTCGGCGCTCGGCTTCGCCCTGGTGCCGGCCATCCCCGCGGGTCCGGGCGGCGACGCGGGATGGACCGTCGCGGCCTACGCGATCGTGGTGTTCTGGATCGACTGCGGCGCCACCTTGTTCTTCGTCCCCTACATCGCACTGCGCCAGCGCGTGACGCCGGACGCGGTACTCGGCCGCATGGTGGCCACCATGCGCGCGCTGACCGTGGCCGCCGCGCCGCTGGGCGCGCTGCTTGCCGGCGCCCTGGGCCAAGGCTTCGGCGTGCGCGAAGGCCTGGGCTGCATCGCCGCGGGCGCCATCGTCCTGGCTGCTGCCACGGTGTACGGCACCAGCCTGCGCAGCGTGAAAGAGTAAAGCCTTCGGCGTGGCCAGGTTCGCTGATTCAGCGCGCAGCCTGGGCCGGCGCGGCTTTCGGCAGCAGCACCCACAGCTGGCCGGGCTGCTTCATCAGGCCCGCGTTCTCGACCGCTTCCGGCCCGAAGCCGTAGAAGAAGTCGGCGCGCGCCGCGCCGCGGATCGCCCCGCCCGTGTCCTGGCCCATCACCAGGCGCTGCAGCGGCGCGCCGTCTTTCGGGAAGGTGGTCGACAGGTAGATCGGCGCGCCCAGCGGCAGGATGGTTCTGTCGATGGCGACCGAGCGTCCCGGCGTCAAGGGGACATTGAGCGAGCCGCGCGGGCCCACGTTCGGGTCCGTCACCTTCTCCTCGCGGAAGAAGATATAGCTGGGATTGACGTTGAACAGCTCCTGGCGGCGCTCGGGATTGGCGGCCAGCCAGGCGCGGATCGACTGGGCCGAGACCTGGTCGGCGGTCATGATGCCCTGCTCGACGAACCAGCGGCCGATGGCTTTGTAGGGATGGCCGTTCTGGTCGCCATAGGCGACACGCACGGTTTCGCCGGTATCCAGCTGCACGCGGCCCGAGCCCTGCACTTCCAGGAAGAAGGCCTCGACCGGATCGTTCACCCACAGCAGTTCCTTGCCCGCCAGCGGCGCACGCACGATCTCGGCGCGGCTGCTGTAGGGCACTACGGTCTTGCCCTGCAGGCGGCCGCGCAGGCGCCGGCCCTTGAGGTCCGGGTAGACGCTGCCCAAGTCGATGGTCAGCAGGTCGTCCGGCACGCGGTAGAGCGGGGTCTGGTACTCGCCCCCGCGCTTGCGGGCGCCGTAGAGCATGGCTTCGTAATAGCCGGTGATCAGGCCGACGTCGGCCCCATCCGGGTTGCGCACCATGTTCGGCACAAAATTCGCCTCGAAATAGCTGCGGATGGCGGCGCCGTCCTGGGCGTCGACCGTGCGCGCGGCCGCGCAGGGAGCGGCCCAGTCGGCGCGCGACGCCAGTACCCGGCAGGACTGCATGAAGGCCGGCCAGGCCTGGCGCAGGTCATCCTGCTGCCAGCCGGGCAGCGCACTGAAGTCGACCGGGGTCATGGGCGGCGCGGGCGGCGGAGGCTGCACCGGCGGCACCACGACGGGGCCCAGCGGCGGCGGCATCCTGATGTCCGGCTGGCCCGGCGGCGGGCTTGGCACGGGCGGCTGCGGAGGCTGCGGCGGGGCCGGCGGCTGCGGCGTGGTCGAACAGGCGCTCAGGAAGGCGACGAGAGCAAGCGAAGCGGGTACACTGCGGCGTGTCGAAAGCATAAGGACCGATATGTGGATCTTGATGGTGGAAGCCGGCGTGGCGCTGTTCCTGCTTGTATTTATCGTCTGGTGGACGATGTTCGCCGGCAGGAAGGATGTCGACCGCGACAACGATAAAACGGACTCCTGATCAGTGCAAGGTGCGCGGCAGCGAGAGCAGGAACTCGGGAATCGTGACCTCGAAGCGGTGGCCGTCCTCGGCCACGCAGAAGTATTCGCCGCCCATCGAGCCCTGCGGCGTGGCGATCTGGGTGCCGCTCGAGTAGTCGAACTGTTCGCCCGGCTGCAGCAGCGGCTGGTGGCCGACCACGCCGAGTCCCCGTACTTCCTGAACTTTATTGTTGGCATCGGTGATCACCCAGTGACGTGAGATCAGCTGCGCGGCGATGTCGCCCGTGTTCTTGATCGTGATCGCGTAGGCGAACACGAAATGGTCCTTGTCCGGGTTGGACTGGTCTTCCAGGTACTGCGTTCGGACGGTGACGGCGAAATCGTAAACAGGCATGGGTTTTCCTTGCGTAATTCTGTTTGCCCTACAGGGCGGCGCTGTGTGGCGCAAACGACAATCATACCCCCTGCCGCCGATTCAGGTCGCCTGCGCGCTGCGCCTTGCCGTGGTGCAGCGTAAAATAGCGGCTTCCCTTTACCAGCATTGCCATCATGACCACCTATCGCATCGCTCCCAGCATCCTGTCCGCCGATTTCGCCCGCCTGGGCGAGGAAGTGCGCAATGTCGTCGCCGCCGGCGCCGACATCATCCACTTCGACGTGATGGACAACCACTACGTTCCGAACCTGACCATCGGCCCGCTGGTATGCCAGGCGATCCGTCCGCACGTGCAGGTGCCGATCGACGTGCACCTGATGGTCAAGCCAGTCGACCGCATCATCCCGGACTTCGCCAAGGCCGGCGCCGACATCATCACCTTCCACCCGGAAGCCTCGGAGCACATCGACCGCACCCTGCAGCTGATCCGCGACAACGGCTGCAAGGCCGGCCTGGTGTTCAACCCGCACACCCCGCTGCACTACCTGGAGCACGTGATGGACAAGATCGATATGATCCTGATCATGTCGGTCAACCCGGGCTTCGGCGGCCAGTCCTTCATCCCGCAGGCGCTGAAGAAGATCGCGATGGCGCGCCGCATGATCGACGAATCCGGCCGCGACATCATGCTGGAGGTGGATGGCGGCATCAAGGCCGACAACATCGCCGAAGCCGCCGCCGCGGGCGCCGACACCTTCGTCGCCGGCTCGGCCATCTTCGGCAAGCCGGACTACAAGGCCGTGATCGACGCCATGCGCGGCGAGCTGGCCAAGGTCGGTAAATAAGGATGCGCGCCGGCGCAGCGGCGATCAAGGCCGCCATCATCGACCTGGACGGCACCATGCTCGACACGGTGCCCGATTTCGAGGCGGCCCTGAATGGCATGCGTCTAGAGCTCGGCCTGGGTCCCATCACCCAGGCCATCATCAAGCCCATGGTGGGCAAGGGTTCCGAGAAGCTGGTGCGCGACGCGCTGCTGCTCGACTGGGACGCGGAACGCGTGGATGCGGCGCATCCTGACGCGATGGCCGCCTACCAGCGCCACTACCTGGCCATCAACGGCGACCGCAGCACCCTGTTCGACGGCGTGACCGAAGGCCTGGAAGCGATGCGCGCCGCCGGCCTGCGCCTGGTCTGCGTGACCAACAAGCCGGTCGCCTTCACCCTGCCGCTGCTCGACCAGAAGGGATTGGCGCCGTATTTCGAGCAGGTGTTCGGCGGCGATTCCTTCGCCAAAAAGAAGCCGGACCCGATGCCGATGCTGGGGGCCTGCGCCGCGCTGGACCTGCCGCCGTCGAGCGTCGTGGCCATCGGCGACTCGTCCAACGACGCCGAAAGCGCGCGCGCCGCGGGCTGCTATGTGCTCACCGTGCCATATGGTTATAACCACGGACGGCCTATACAAGAAATTAATTCTGATGGTATAGTGAGTTCGCTGCTGGATGCGGCAACTTTGATCATCGCGCACAATCGCACCGTCAACTGAACTTATCTATACATGTTCTTCACCAAAAAACACACTGTCAACCAGACCGGCGCCCTTGAGGCCTGGCTGTGGCGACGCTGGCAATCCTGGGCTAACTGAACCCGTCTTGATTGCTGCCGGCTGCATTCGTCCACCGGCAGGTTTTTTGAAGTGAACCACCGCCCTCTTCCCTCATGGGCGGCCTGGAGAAGAACATGACCGAACTCGAATTCAAATCGCTGGCCAACCAGGGCTACAACCGCATTCCGCTCATCGCCGAAGCCTTCGCCGATCTCGAGACCCCGCTCACGCTCTACCTCAAGCTGGCCCAGTCCCAGCAGACCGGCAAGAACACCTTCCTGCTGGAGTCGGTCGTCGGCGGCGAGCGTTTCGGCCGCTTCTCCTTCATCGGCCTGCCGGCCCACACCCTGGTGCGTACCAGCGGCAAGCGCACCGAGGTGGTCAAGCGCGGCGACGTGATCGAGACCTTCGATGGCAATCCGCTCGACTTCATCGAGCAGTACCAGGGCCGCTTCAAGGTGGCGCTGCGCCCCGGCCTGCCGCGCTTCTGCGGCGGCCTGGCCGGCTACTTCGGCTACGACACCGTGCGCCACATCGAGCGCAAGCTGGCCGACAGCTGCCCGCCGGATGAACTGGGCCTGCCGGACATCCAGCTGATGCTGACCGAAGAACTGGCGGTGATCGACAACCTGTCGGGCAAGCTCTACCTGATCGTCTACGCCGACCCGTCGCAGCCGGAAGCCTACGCCAAGGCGCGCCAGCGCCTGAAGGACCTGCGCATGATGCTGCGCCGGAGCGTGGATGCGCCGGTGACGTCCAGCTCGGTGCGCACCGAAGCCGTGCGCGACTTCAGCAAGGAAGACTACCTGAAGGCGGTGGCCCGCGCCCACGAATACGTGATGGCCGGCGACCTGATGCAGGTGCAGATCGGCCAGCGCATCCGCAAGCCCTACGTGGACTCGCCGCTGTCGCTGTACCGCTCGCTGCGTTCGCTGAACCCGTCGCCCTACATGTACTACTATAACTTCGGCGACATGCAGATCGTCGGCGCCTCGCCGGAGATCCTGGTGCGCAACGAAGCCTTGCCGGAGGGAGGCAAAAAGGTCACTTTGCGCCCGATCGCGGGAACGCGTCCGCGCGGCTCGACGCCCGAGCGCGACGCCGAGCTGGCGGACGAGCTGCTGTCCGATCCGAAGGAAGTCGCCGAGCACGTGATGCTGATCGACCTGGCGCGCAACGACATCGGCCGCATCGCCCAGACCGGCAGCGTCAAGGTCACCGACCGCATGGTGATCGAGAAGTATTCGCACGTGCAGCACATCGTCTCCAACGTGGAGGGCGTGCTGAAGGACGGCATGTCCAACCTCGACGTGCTGCGCGCCACCTTCCCGGCCGGCACCCTGACCGGCGCGCCGAAAGTGCGCGCGATGGAAGTGATCGACGAGCTCGAGCCAGTGAAGCGCGGCATCTACGGCGGCGCCTGCGGCTACCTGTCCTTTGGCGGCGAGATGGACGTCGCGATCGCGATCCGCACCGGCGTGATCAAGGACGGCAACCTCTACGTGCAGGCCGCGGCCGGCATCGTGGCCGACTCCATTCCCGAGATGGAATGGCAGGAAACCGAGAACAAGGCGCGCGCCGTGCTGCGTGCGGCCGAGCAGGTGCAAGACGGCCTGGATGGGGAGTTCTGACATGCTTTTGATGATCGATAACTACGACTCGTTCACCTACAACATCGTCCAGTATTTCGGCGAGCTGGGCGAAGAGGTGGTCACCGTGCGCAACGACGAGATCACGCTGGAGCAGATCGAAGCGATGCGGCCCGAGCGCATCTGCATCTCGCCGGGACCGAAGGCGCCCAAGGATGCCGGGCTGTCGCTGGACATCCTGCGCGAGTTCAAGGGCAAGCTGCCGATCCTGGGCGTGTGCCTGGGACACCAGGCGATCGGCGAAGCGTTCGGCGGCAAGGTGATCCGCGCCAAGCAGGTCATGCACGGCAAGACCTCGCTGATCGCGCATACCGGCGAAGGTGTGTTCAAGGATCTGCCGACGCCATTTACGGTGATCCGCTACCACTCGCTGGCTATCGAGCGCTCCTCGCTGCCGGATTGCCTGGAAGTGACGGCGTGGACCGACGACGGCGAGATCATGGGTGTGCGGCACAAGGAGTTCGACATCGAAGGGGTGCAGTTCCATCCCGAGTCGATCCTGTCCGAGCATGGCCATACGCTGCTCAAGAATTTCCTGACGCGCTGATTCGAGCCACCAGCCCCTGAACCGTCGTTCCGGCGAAGGCCGGAACCCAAGTCCGCCGCGCACCACCTGCTTCGAGCGCAGTCGCTACGCACGCAAACTTGGATCCCGGCCTTCGCCGGGATGACGGAGTAACGCAGACGTTCACTCTTAGAGAATACTGGACCCGCCATGCCGATCACCCCACAAGAAGCCCTGCTGCGCTGCATCGAACACCGCGAGATCTTCCACGACGAGATGCTGCACCTGTTCCGCCAGATTATGTCCGGCGAAATGTCCCCCACCATGATCGCCGCCCTGACCATGGGCCTGCGCGTGAAGAAGGAAACCATCGGCGAGATCACCGCCGCCGCCCAGGTGATGCGCGAATTCTCGACCAAGGTGCCGATGGCCGACACCACCAACCTGCTCGACATCGTCGGCACCGGCGGCGACGGCGCCAACACCTTCAATATTTCCAGCGCCTCGATGTTCGTGGCCGCCGCCGCCGGCGCGCGCATCGCCAAGCACGGCGGGCGCAGCGTATCCTCGTCCTCGGGCAGCGCCGACGTGATCGAGGCCCTGGGGGCCCACATCGACCTGAAGCCCGAACAGATCGCCCAGTCGATCGCCCAGACGGGCATCGGCTTCATGTTCGCGCCCAACCACCACGCCGCCATGAAGTTCGCCGCGCCGGTGCGCCGCGAGATGGGCGTGCGCACCATCTTCAACATCCTGGGCCCGCTGACCAACCCGGCCGGCGCGCCCAATATCCTGATGGGCGTGTTCCACCCCGACCTGGTCGGCATCCAGGTGCGCGTGCTGCAGCGCCTCGGCGCCCAGCATGCGATGGTGGTCTGGGGCCGCGACAACATGGACGAAGTTTCGCTCGGCGCCGGCACCCTGGTCGGCGAGCTGATCGACGGCGAGATCCGCGAGTACGAAATCCACCCGGAAGACTACGGCATGCAGATGATCTCCAGCCGCAACCTGAAGGTGGCCGACAAGAACGAATCGAAGACCCGCGTGCTCGAAGCCCTGCGCGGCGAACCGGGCCCGGCGACCGACATCGTGGCCCTAAACGCCGGCACCGCGCTGTATGCTGCCGGCGTCACGCCTTCCATCGAGGAAGGCCTGGCCAAGGCGCGCGAGGCCATCTCGTCCGGCGCGGCGCTGGCCAAGCTTGACCAGTTCGTCGGCGTCACCCGCCAGCTCGGCGGGGTGGCCTGATGTTCGGCATCCAGGACCTGGGCGTCTTCATCGCCGCCGGCCTGATGCTCAACCTGATGCCGGGCCCGGATTCGCTGCTCATCATGACCCGCAGCGCCACCCAGGGCTGGCGCGCCGGTTCGGCCGCGGCGCTGGGCATCGGCGCCGGCACCTTCGTGCACATCTTCGCCGCCGCCCTGGGCCTGTCGGCCGTACTCGCGACCTCGGCCACCGCCTTCACCGTGGTCAAGCTGGTGGGCGCCGCCTACATCCTCTACATGGCCTTCGGCCTGTTGCGCAGCAAGCCGCGCGACGCGGCGGCGGAAGCGGCCCCGGACTTGCCTGTGCTGCCCTACCGGAAGATCTTCGCGCAGGGCTTCCTGACGAATGTCCTGAACCCGAAGGTGGCCCTGTTCTTCCTGGCCTTCGTGCCCCAGTTCATCGGGGCCGATGCGCCGAACAAGGCGCTGGCCTTCATTGTCCTGGGCTGCATCTTCAACATCAACGGCACGCTCTATTGCCACCTGCTGGCCGTGTTCACCGCCCAGGCCAGCGCGCGCCTCAAGCCGCCCGCCGCCGTCACCCTGTGGCTCAACCGCGCCACCGGCGGCCTGTTCGTCTGGCTCGGCGTCAAGCTGGCGCTCTCGAAGCAACACTAAAGGTTTTCCATGTCCGACATCCTGAACAAGATCCTGGCCGTCAAGGCCGACGAAGTGGCGGCCGCCAAGAAGCAGCGCGACCTGTATAGCCTGCGCAGCGAGGTCGAGAGCGACCAGGAAGCGCGCCGCGCACTGCGTGGCTTCGAGCACAGCCTGCGCGCGAAAATCGCCGCCGGCCAGGCCGGCGTGATCGCCGAGGTCAAGAAAGCGTCGCCGTCCAAAGGCGTGCTGCGTCCGGACTTCCAGCCCGCCGCGATCGCACAGAGCTATGCCGAACACGGCGCGGCCTGCCTGTCGGTGCTGACCGACGCGCAGTTCTTCCAGGGTTCGCCCGACTACCTGCGCCAGGCGCGCGCCGCCTGCGCCCTGCCGGTGCTGCGCAAGGACTTCATGGTCGACCTCTACCAGGTGTACGAGGCGCGCGCCATGGGCGCCGATGCGATCCTGCTGATCGTCTCGGCTCTCGACCATGGCCTGATGGCCGAACTCGAAGCCTGCGCGCTCGAGCTGGGCATGGACGTGCTGGTCGAAGTGCACGACGGCGAGGAACTGGACGCGGCCCTGAAGCTGCGCACGCCGCTGGTGGGCATCAACAACCGCAACCTGCGCACTTTTGACGTCACGCTCGACACCACCCTGGGCCTGCTCGACCGCATCCCGCAAGACCGCCTGGTGGTGACCGAATCGGGCATCCTGGGACCGGACGACGTGGCACGCATGCGCGCGGCGAACGTCCATGCCTTCCTGGTCGGCGAAGCCTTCATGCGCGCCGAGAACCCGGGACGCGAGCTGCAGCGCCTGTTCGAATAGTGTGGTTCAGCCGGCGCCGTGCGCCGGCTTCGCGTGCGCACTCGATGCGCAGCGGGTGCAGAAGCGCCGGTTGCGGATGTGGGCCGTCAGCAGCAGCACGCCGCTCAGCACCGCACCTGCCGCTTCGGCCATTTCGCCATAAACCGGGCTGAGGATGAAGACGGCGCCCAGGAAGCTGCCCAGGCCCAGGAAGCCCAGCACCAGGACCGCCGGGTCGCGGTGGCGCAAATAGCCGGGCAGCAGCGACAGCAGGACCGGGACGCTGACCGCGGCCAGGATGCTGTTGTGGAAGCTGTCGTGTTCGTGCGCCAGCCCCAGCATGGGGAAGGCCGCCATCAGCAGCGGCATCGCGAGGCAATGCACCAGGCAGAGGGCCGATGCCGTCATCCCGGCGTAGTCGCCGAACTTGATCAAGCTTTTCATTTCCCTCTCCTGGTTGTCGAACACGTTGGCGCGCTTGAGCCGATCAGAAGATCAGGCGCAGGCCCGCGGTCAGGTTGCGGCCGGTGAGAGGCGCCACTTCCTTGATGAAGGAAGTGTGGCTGAGCGCCAGCTCATCGGTCACGTTGTTGATGCGGGCATAGAGCTGGGCCGGCACGCCGCCGATGCGCGTGGTGTAGTGGGTGCCCAGGTTCAGCATGTTGTAGCCCGGCGTCGCGGTCTCGAAGTCGGCCACCTTGTCCTGCCGGCTCACGCGGTAGAACTCGACCAGACCGTGCCAGCGCTTCCACTCGCCGTCGAGCTTCACGCCGACGCGGTGCGCCGGAATGCGCGGCAGGTTGCCGGCGCCGCCGTCGAACTTGGCGCGCACGTAGTCGCCGAACACGGTGGCGCTGAGCAGCGGCGAGAACTTGTGGCGCAGTTCCCCTTCCAGGCCGGTGAAGGTGGCGTCGCGCTGGGCGTACTCGACCAGCTGGAAGCCCTCGACATCGTCCAGCGTGTGGGCGTAGATGTAGTTCTTGACGCGGTTGCGGAAGGCGCTCACCGACCAGGTGGTGTCGCCCTCGAACTTGCGGAAGGTGAGGTCGAGATTGTTCGAGGTTTCCTTTTTCAGGTCCTGGTTGCCGAGCTCGAAGGTGCTGGTGGCCAGGTGCACGCCGTCCGCGTACAGCTCTTCGGCGGTGGGCAGGCGGTGGCTGCGCGACAGCGAGCTGCGCAGCGAATAATCCTTGCCCAGCTTCCAGACGGCGCCGACCGAGACCGAGGTGCCCTTGGATTCGTGGTCGCGCAGGGCGCCGGCGACGTCGATGTCCTGCCATTCGTGGCGCGCGGCGGCTTCGAAGCGCCAGGCGTCCAGCTTGTATTCCTCGGTCACGAATACCGCATGCTTCTTGGTGACGCTGGACGGCACATAGGCTTCGTCGCCAAGCGCGCTGAAGTCTCGCTTGCTGGTCTGGGCGCCGGCCACGCCGCGCCAGCCTGCCAGCGGCGCATGCACGGCTTCGACGCGCAGGTCGCGGCCCTTGTTCAGGAAGGAAGTCGCGACCTGGCCCTCTTCCAGCTCGTCGTGCTGGTAGTCGGTGAGCGAGGCGCGCATGCGGATCTTGTCGATGCCGGCCACCGGGTTGCGGTATTCGCCGCGGATGTCCCAGCGGTCGCTGTTCATGCGCACGACCGGGACTTCCTCGCTGCCGTGTTCGTGCTCGTGCTCGTGGTCCTCTTCGCCTTCCTCTTCATGGCTGCCGCAGTGCAGCTGGGCGCCGTGCGGGTGGCAGCTCTCGAATTCGTGGCCGTGGCCGGGAATGCCGTATTCGGTGCGTTCCTTGGTGAAGGCCGCGCCCAGGTAGCCGTGTGCGCCGATCCAGGACAGGCCGACGGTGCCGGACTCGGTGTTCTTGAAGCTGCCGCCCACGCGTTTGCCTTCGGCCCAGCCGCTGCCGACGCGGTAGGGGTCGGCGTCGCGCTTGACGCCTTCGGCGTGCACGGCGATGTTGCCGGCGCCGCTGGTCACTTCAAATGCGCCGGTACGCTCGTGCGCGGCGGAATTGCCGCGCAATTCCATGCTGCCCTCGACCGCCTTGGACGGCATCTCGGTCGGGATCTTGCGGTCCAGGATGTTCACCACGCCGCCCACCGCGCCGCCGCCATAGGCCAGGGCCGAGGGGCCGCGCAGCACTTCGATGCGCTCGGCCAGGACCGGTTCGAAGGCGATCGCGTGGTCGGGGCTGATGGTGGAGGCGTCCTGCACTTCCGCGCCGTCCGACAGGATCTTCACGCGCGGGCCGTCCATGCCGCGGATCACCGGGCGGCTGGCGCCGGCGCCGAAGTGGCTGGAGGTGATGCCCGGCTGGTTGGCCAGGGTCTCGCCCAGCGTCGATTCGCGCGCGCGCACCAGTTCGGCGCCGCCGAGCGCGTTGACCGGGGTGATCATGTCGTCGCTCACCACGCCCAGCGCGCTGGCCGACACCACCACGGTCGGGATGCTGTCCGGATCCTTGGAATGCAAACGATCCTGGGCCGACTGGGCCTGGGCCGCCAGCGGGAAGGCCAGCATGAGGGCGAGCGTGAGCGGGGTGCGTTTGCAGGTACGGACAGACATGAGCTATTCCTTTGATGATGTAGAATAATGATAAGTCATTATCATTAGTGGCTAATGATAAGGCATTATCATTAAGAGCTCAAGTCTTTACTGGTCCGTGCGCACTCCTTCAGGTATTCTTCGCGTTATGCAACGCAATACACGTCAAAAAACCGCCATCCTGCATGCGATCGAGCATGCGCGCCGTCCGCTCTCTCCTCAGGAAGTCCTTGCCGAGGCCAGCCGCGACGTGAGCCAGCTGGGCATGGCGACCGTGTACCGCAACCTGAAGTCCCTGGTCGACGATGGCGCGCTGAAGGTGGTGACCCTGCCGGGCGAAAGCGCGCGCTACGAATCGACGACGGCGGCCGACCACCACCACCATCACTTCCAGTGCACCCAGTGCCAGCGCGTGTTCGACGTGCACGCCTGCCCCGGCGACATCGAGCACATGGCGCCGAAAGGCTTCAGCGTCGAGCGCCATGAACTGACGCTCTACGGCCGCTGCGCCGACTGCCTGAAGGCCGGCTGACCCTTCTTATTTGCCGAGCACGTTCAGCACCGCCAGGCTCATGGCCTGGGCGGCGGTCTTGATCGAGGGTTCCGGCACCGGCGCGTAGAACGGCGAGTGGTTGAAGGCGATCGGCTTGCCGCCCGGGCGCTCCGCCTCCGCCACTGTCTTCGGATCGTAGACGCCGGTGAAGAAGAACATCGAGGGCACGCCCTCGTTCACGAACATCGAAAAGTCCTCGCTGGCCGTCATGGCCGGCATGCGCTGCGCGTTGGCGGCGCCGAAGGCGTCCTTGAACACGGCTTCGGTCCGGTTCACCAGATCCGTGCTGTTGACGATGGCCGCGCCGCCTCCGCCCACCTGCACGTCGGGCGCCGGGGCGCCGGCCATCGCGGCGGAAGCATTGGCGATGCGGCGCACGCCTTCCAGCAGCTTGGCGCGCACCTGCGGGCTGTAGGAGCGAATGGTGCCGCGCACCTGCACGCTGTCGGGGATGATGTTGCCCACCGTGCCGCCCTGGATCGCGCCGATGGTCACGACGCCGAATTCCTTGGGGTCCTTCTCGCGGCTGACCACGGTCTGCACGTCCACCACGAAGCGCGCGGCGATGGCGATCGGGTCGATGGTCTTGTCCGGCGCCGAGCCGTGGCCGCCGCGGCCCTTGAACACGATCTCGAGCGCGTCCGAGTTGGACGAGACCGGGCCGTCGTTGAAGCCCACGGTGCCGTGCGCCAGCGGCCAGGAATGCAGGGCGAAGGCGTAGTCGGGCTTGGGGAAGCGCTTGAACAGGCCGTCGTCCAGCATCGCCCTGGCGCCGGAGACGATCTCCTCGGCCGGCTGGCCGATGAACACCAGGGTGCCCTTCCATTGCGATTTCAGCTCCACCAGGGTGCGCGCCGCGCCCAGCCAGCTCGCCATGTGGATGTCGTGGCCGCAGCTGTGGGTGACGAAGCTTTCGCGGCCGCCGCTCACCGCCTTGGCGCGGCTCGCATACGGCAGGCCGGTCTTCTCTTCCATCGGCAGGCCGTCCATGTCGGTGCGCACCAGGACCGTCGGGCCCTTGCCGTTGCGCAGGACCGCGACCACGCCAGTCTTGCCCACCTTTTCGGTCACCTCGAAGCCGAGGGCGCGCATCTCGGCGGCCAGCTTGCCTGAGGTGCGCACTTCCTGGAAGGCGATCTCCGGATGGGCGTGCAAGTCCTTGTAGACCGTGTCGAGCCAGGGGTACATGGCGTTGACGCGGGCGGCGACCTCGCCCTTGAGCGGGGCGGCCTGCTGGGCCTGGGCCGGCAGGATGGACAAGGCGAGGATGGCGGCGGCGGCGATGCGGGTCGGGGTCAAGTCAGCCTCTGGTCGTGAAGTGGAGGATTACACTGCGCTGGGGCGCTTGATGGCGGCCGCGGACTTCTTGCCGGCCACCGCCTGCGCCAGGCTGATGCCCGGCACGCGGTCGCCCTGCAGGGTGAGCTCGAAGCTCATCAGTTCGTCGCGGCGGAAAGCGTGCACGGTCACCTTGTCGCCCACCCGGTAGCGGGAAAGCAGCGCATCGACGTTAGGCGGATTGCCGCTCACGCGCAGGCCATCGATGGCGATCACGACGTCCAGCGCCGACAGGCCGGCCTGGTGGGCGGGTCCGCCCTCGTGCACCTGGGTCAGCTTGGCGCCCAGCGGATCGCGGCCGATGCCGGCGTCCAGCGAAGGCTTGCCGTTCTTGCGCTCGTCCACCAGCTTGACGCCCAGCGGCGCATACAGCTTGGCCAGCGGCAGGTCCTCGAGTCCGCGCACGTAGCGCTCGAACATGCTCTTCAGTTTCAGGCCGCTGGCCTCGTCGAACAGCGCCTCGACTTCCGCTTCGGTCACGCCGCGGCCCACGGACGGGTAGAAATCGCGGCCGTAGCGTTCCCACAGGGCCAGCATCACGTCGTCCAGCGACTTGGCGCCATTGGTCTTGGCGCGGATGGTCAGGTCGAAGGCCAGTGCGATCAGCGAACCCTTGGTGTAGTAGCTGATGATGGCGTTGGCCGAGTTCTCGTCCTGGCGGTAGTACTTGCTCCAGGCGTCGAAGCTCGATTCGGCCACGCTCTGCTTGGTGCGGCCGCTGCCGCGCAGCACGCCGCCGATGGTCTTGGCCAGCAGCTTGAAATAGGTCGCCTCGCCGATGATCCCGCTGCGCACCAGCATCAGGTCGTCGTAGTAGCTGGTGAAGCCTTCGAACAGCCACAGGAGCGGGGTGTAGTTCTCGACCTGCAGGTCGTAGGGCGCGAACACCGCCGGCTTGATGCGCTTGACGTTCCAGGTATGGAAGTATTCATGGCTGCACAGGCCCAGGAAGCGCAGGTAGCCCTCGTTCGGCTCGGCGCTTTTGGGCGTGGCGGTGCTGGGCAGGTCGGCGCGCGCGCAGATCAGCGCGGTCGAGGCGCGGTGCTCCAGGCCGCCGTAGCCGTCGCCCACCGCCATGGTCATGAACACGTAGCGCTCCATCGGCGCCTTCTTCGATTTCGGCTCGAAGAAGGCGATCTGGGTTTCGCAGATGGCCTTCAGGTCGGCCTGCAGGCGCGCCATGTCCAGGTTGGGCACGCGGCCGGTGATCACGATGTCGTGCGGGATGCCGTGCGCCTTGAAGGTGGCCAGCTCGAAGTCGCCCATCTCGACCGGATGGTCGATCAGCTCGTCGTAGTTGGCCGCCACATAGGTGCCGAAGCCGTAGCGCTTGGCGCCCAGCTCGCGCATCGCGGTGGCCACGCGCCAGGTCCTGGCCGCCGGGTCGGCGGGGCGCTGGATGTCGGCCACGTGCGGCGTCTCTTCCTGGCCCACCGCGCGCAGGAACACGCTGGTGCCGTTGAAGAAGCCATGGGTCTGGTCGAGGTGGGCGGCGCGCACCGACAGGTCCCAGGCGTAGACCTCGTAGTGCACGCTCAAGGGGCCGGCGGACGGCGCGGCGCGCCAGCTATGCTTGTCCAGCTTGGTGAGCGCCACCGCCACGCCGCCGGCTTCGGCGCGGATGCGCACGATGTTGCGGGCGAATTCGCGGATCATGTAGCTGCCCGGGATCCAGGCCGGCAGCGCGAACACCTGCCCTTCCGGATCGGGGGCCGCGACCGTGAGGGTCACGTTGAACAGGTGGCCGGCCAGGTCCTTGGGGACGATGGTGTACTGGATTGCGGGCTGCTTTTTCTGGGATGTTTTTTTCATGATGGAGAATGCTCTCGCGCCGATTTTTTACCTAGTGTAATCGGATTCCCATGCATACAGCAAAACCGTCAGGACGCCAGGTCGGCCGGACTGTCGATATCACGCAGGATGCCCGGATCGCTCACCGCCACCTCGGTGACGGGGTGGAACGCCAGCAGGCGGCGCGCGCCCTGGTCGCCGCTGGACGCCAGCAGCGCGTCGAGATGCAGGGCGCCGAAGGCCACCGGATTGCCGCGCCGGCCCTCGAACACGGGCGCCGCGATACCCGCGCCTTCGTCGAGCGCACGGCGCAGGGCTTGCAGGGTCGATTCCCGGACAAAGGGCATGTCGCCCAGCGCCACCAGCCAGCCGCCGGCCGGCAGGGAATGGCGGATGGCGTGGGCCAGCGAGCGGCCCATGCCGCTGTCGGCATCGGGACAGGCCGTGACTTCGCAGCCGAGCGCGCGCAGCGCATCGGCCACGCCGCCATCGTCCGGCGGCACGACCGCGATCACGCGAGGAAAGACGGAAAGCAGGCGGCGCGCGCTGGCGGCGACGACCAGTTCGCCGCCGGGCAGGCGCTGCAGCAGCTTGTTGCGGACGCCGCCCGGGTCGAAGCGGCGCCCCCGGCCGGCGGCAAGCAGGATGCCGGCCCACTCACCCATCAGGCGGCCGTGAGGTCGAAAGGCAGCTTGCGCAGGCGCTTGCCGGTCAGGCGGAACACGGCATTGGCCAGCGCCGGCGCCAGCGGCGGCAGGCCGGGTTCGCCCAGGCCGGTCGGCGGGTCGTTCGAGGGCACGATGTGCACGTCGACCTGCGGCATGTCGCTGAGGCGCGCCACCGCGTAGTCGCCGAAGTTCTGCTGCTCGACCACGCCGTCTTTGAGCGTGATGGCGGCGTTCGGCAGGGTCATGCCCAGGCCCATCAGGGCCGCGCCTTCCACCTGGGCCGCGATCGACAGCGGATTCACCGGCTGGTTGCAGTGCACGCCGGCGGTGACCTTGTGCAGCCTGGGCGCGCCGTTGGCGATCGAGGCCTCGACCACGTAGGCGACCACGGTGTTGAAGGACTCGTGCACCGCCACGCCCCAGGCGCGGCCTTTCGGCAGGGTCTTCTTGCCGTAGCCGGACTTGGCGACCGCCAGGTCGAGCGCGGCCAGGTGGCGCACGTGCTTCTCGCCCATCAGCTTCTTGCGGTAGGCCACCGGGTCCATCTTCGCCAGGTGGGCCGCCTCGTCGATCAGCGTCTCCATCACGAAGGCGGTGTGGGTCGAGCCCACCGAGCGCCACCACAGCACCGGCACGTTGGCCTTCACCGCGTGCACGGTAAGCTGCATCGGCACCGCATAGGGTTCGCCCATGCCTTCGATCGTGGTGCCGTCCACGCCGTTCTTGATCATCATCGGCGCGAACAGGGTGCCGTCCATGATCGACTGGCCGACGATCTTGTGGTCCCAGGCCAGGATCTCGCCCTTGGCGTCCAGGCCGATCTCCGCGCGGTGCACATAGGCCGGGCGGTAGTAGCCGGCCTTGATGTCGTCTTCGCGGCTCCACACCAGCTTGACCGGCTCCGCATGGCCCTTCGCGCGCCATTCTTTGGCCACGCGCACGGTGTCGCCGATCCAGTCCGAGTTCGGCACCGCGCGCCGGCCGAAGCCGCCGCCCGCCGTCATGGTGTTGATCGTCACCTGTTCCGGCTTGATGCCCAGGATCTTGGCGGCGACCTGCTGGTCCACGGTCTGGAACTGGGTGCCGGCCCAGATGGTGCAGGCATCGCCCTTGAGCTCGACCACGCAGTTGAGCGGCTCCATCGGCGCGTGCGCCAGGTAGGGGAATTCGTAGATGGCCGAGATGCGCTGGGCGCTGGCGGCCAGCTTCGATACGTCGGCCTGGCGCGCCACGGCGCCGCCCTCGGCCTTGGCCAGGGCAAGGTACTCGGCCAGCTGCTTGTCGGAGCTGAGCTTCTCGACCGCCGCGTCGTCCCAGTCGACCTTCAGCGCGTCGCGGCCCTGCTTGGCGGGCCAGTAGCCCTCGGCCACCACGGCCACGCCGCGCGCGCCGCGGTCCAGGTCCACTTCGAACACGTCGATCACGCCCTTGACAGCGCGCGCCGCGGCCGCGTCCACGCGCGCCACCTTGGCGCCGAACACCGGCGGACGCGCCACCAGCACGGTCCTGGCGTTGGCCGGCTTGAAGTCGATGCCGAACTGCTGCTTGCCGGTGGATTTGGCGCGAGCGTCGATGCGGCGGGTCGGCTTGCCGATGTAGCGGAACTGTTTCGGTTCCTTGAGCGTAACGGTGGCCGGCACCGGCTGCTTCATCGCCGCCTCGGCCAGCGCGCCGTAGCTGGCCTTCTGGCCGGCCGGGCCGATCACCATGCCCTTCTCGGTGCGCAGCTGGGCCGGCGCCACCTTCCACTGCTCGGCGGCTGCCGCCACCAGCATGGCGCGGGCGCGGGCGCCGATCTCGCGGTACTGGATGTAGGAACGGCTGATCGAGCCGGAGCCGCCGGTGATCTGGATGCCGAAAGCCGGGTCTTTATAGACCTCGCCGGCCGGGGCCAGCTCGCCGCGCATCTGCGACCAGTCGGCGTCCATCTCCTCGGCGATCAGCATCGGCAGCGAGGTCTGCACGCCCTGGCCGAATTCGAGGCGGTTGACGATCACGGTGATGGTGTTGTCCGGCGCCACGCGCAGGAAGGCGTTCGGGGCGTAGACCTTGGCCGGGTCGGCGGCCTGGGCGAACTTGTTCGAGCCGGGCAGGAAGAAGCCCAGCACCAGGCCGCCGGTGGCGGCAGCGCCGGCCTTCAGGAAGCCGCGGCGGGACGTGACTGCTTGCGGGAGCGCCTCCCGGTTGATCCATTCGATGCGCATGGCGGCCTCCTCAGGCGATCGTCTTGGCCGCGTCCTTGATGGCCGCGCGGATGCGTTGGTAGGTGCCGCAGCGGCAGATGTTGCCGCTCATGGCGTTGTCGATGTCGGCGTCGCTGGGGCGCTTGTTGGTGCGCAGCAGCGCGGTGGCGCTCATCACCTGCCCGCTCTGGCAGTAGCCGCACTGCGGCACGTCGTGCTTGACCCAGGCGTCCTGCACCGCCTTGCCGACCTTGTCGTTCTCCATCGCTTCGATGGTGGTGATCTTCTGGCCGGTGGCGGCCGAGATCGGGGTGATGCAGGAACGGATCGGCGCGCCGTTCAGGTGCACGGTGCAGGCGCCACACAGGGCGGCGCCGCAGCCGAACTTGGTGCCGGTCATGTTCAGGTTGTCGCGCAGCGCCCAGAGGATGGGCGTGGAGGGATCGGCGTCGACCTGCAGGTCGCGCCCGTTGATGTTCAAGGTGACCATGTACTGCTCCCTGTTTTGGTGTTGCGGTTTTGACGGCTTATGGACGGTTACGGCACTCAAAAACCATCGCCCCGGCAGAGCCTGGGGCGACGTTCATGCGTTAATTGTGTACGGCATGGGAACTGCTTATTTCTCTTCCAGCGACGACAGCTTCGATTCCAGCGCCTTCAGGTCGACCGCGCCCGGAATGCGGGTGCCGTCGGTGAAGAAGATCGCGGGGGTACCCGTGATCTTCAGCTTCTGTCCCAGGGCGACGA
This sequence comes from Massilia sp. AB1, assembly GCF_018119385.1. Classification (NCBI taxonomy): domain Bacteria; kingdom Pseudomonadati; phylum Pseudomonadota; class Betaproteobacteria; order Burkholderiales; family Oxalobacteraceae; genus Massilia; species Massilia sp. AB1. Next base: position 20,261 of record NZ_JAGKSG010000055.1, read on the forward strand.
TCTTGTCGTTCGGGGTCTCGCAGGCGGCCGGGGCGGCCGGCGGGACCTTGCCGTTGATCATCCAGTCATCCCAGGCCTTGACGCGGTTCGGCGCGCACCAGATGTTCTTCGACTTCACGAACGAATCCTCGGACAGGATGTTGTACATGAAGGTGTAGATGGTGACGTTGTCGAGCTCCTTGAGCGTGGTCTGGCGCAGGCGCTTGCAGTAGCCGCAGTTCGGGTCCTCGAACACGGCGATCACGCGCTTGCCGTTGCCCTTGACCTGCTTCATCGCCATTTCCAGCGGCAGCTCGTTGAACTTGATCTTGTTGATGTCGTCGATGCGCTCGCGCGTCAGGTTGCGCGAGGACTTGGCGTCGTAGACATGGCCGATGAATAGGTACTCGCCCTTCTTATCGGTGTACAGGATGTCGCCCGCCACCCGCACTTCGTACAGGCCGGCGTAGGGCGTTTCCTTGACCGCTTCGATCTTGGCGCCGCCCAGGCGCGGCTCGAGCGCCTTCTTGATATTGGCCTCGACCGTGTTCTGCGCATCGACGCAGGATGCCATCAGCCCCGTCGCCAGCAGGACGGCGAGCTTGGTTTTCAACATGTTCGTTCCTTAGAGTGTGGACTTGCCCATGGCGTGCGCCATCAGGCGTCGCTTTACCGATGGCAATTTATCGAGCAAGTTTAATCCGAAATTGCGCACCACGCGCAGGGGTTCGAGATTGGCGCCGAACAAACGTTCGAGCCCGTCGGTCGCGATCTGCATCAGCAGCACGTCTTCCTTGCGCTTGCGGGCGTAGCGCGCCAGCACCCGTTCGTCGGCGATGCCGCGGCGGTCCTCGCGCTCCTTGATGGCGTCGAGCAGGTCGACCAGGTCGGCGAAGCCCAGGTTCATGCCGTGGCCTGCCAGCGGGTGCACGGCGTGGGCCGCGTCCCCGACCAGGGCCACGCGCGGGGCGGTGATGGCGTGCGGGCGCACCAGCGCCAGCGGCACCGCCTTGACGTCCTCCGGCTGCAGGGGGCGCAGGGCGCCCAGCTTGTCCTCGGCGTATTCGGCCAGGCGGATCGCCAGCTCGCCGAGCGATTCGTCCATCAAGGTCTCGGCCAGGGTCTCGGGCGCCGACCAGACCAGCGACACGCGCTTGCCCGGCAGCGGCAGCAGCGCGATGATGCCGTCGGCGCAGGTGAACCACTGGTAGGCCACGCCATGGTGCGGCTTGTCGCAGGCGAAATTGGTGACGATGGCGCGCTGGTGGTACATGCGGTAGTCGACGCCGATGTCGCACTGCCCGCGCACCCAGGATTCGCGTCCGTCCGCCCCGACCACCAGTTCGCAGTCGATCTTGCGGCCGTCTTCCAGGCGCACCCCGGCGCCCAGTTCGCCGCAGCTCAGGTCGACGGCGCAGCCGCTGACCACGTGCACGTTGTGGGAAAACTTGATCGCCGCATCCAGCGCCTGGTTCAGGTTGCTGTCCTCGACGATCCAGGCCAGGGTGCCGACGTGGGCGCCGAAGGCGTCGAAGCCCAGGTTGCCGCCCTGCTCGCCGTCGCCGCGGATATCCATCGCGTCCACCGCCTGCACCCGCGCCAGGTCGAGCGCGCCCCAGACCTTCAGCGAGGCCAGCAGGCTGTGCGCCGTGTGGTTGAGCGCGTAAACACGCACGTCCCAGGGCTTGTCGGCGGCCGAGGAGACGCCGGCCGCCGTTTCCGGCGCAGGGCGCGCGGGCGGGACCAGCAGGGTCACGCTGTGCCCGGCCTGGGCGAAGCCGAGGGCGGCGGTCTTGGCGATGGCGCCGTTGCCGACGATGCAGACGTCGGTCTTGAACGTAGTGGTGATGGACGTGGTCATGAAGACATTATAACGAGATGGCAAGGGTGCGCCGGACTGCTGCGCGACCGCTTTTATCAGACAAGCATGCATTTCGGCATGCCGGGGGCTTGCGAAGCTGAAAATCCCTGGCTATAATCATGCCTCTCTTGGCCTGGTAGCTCAGTTGGTAGAGCAGAGGATTGAAAATCCTTGTGTCGGTGGTTCGATTCCGCCCCGGGCCACCAAGAATTCAAGAAACGCCGATCCTCCCAGGTCGGCGTTTTTGCTTTCCAGCACCTCTCCCCTTTTCGGTTCCCAATGCAATGCCCGCGGATCGGCGGCAATCTTGCGCATATAGCAATAGCTAACTGCAACATGTAGGATAGCCCTTCATCTGTTGCTCTCGGGAGATCGTTCCATGCCGTATGCGCGCATCGTGGTCCTGACGATCCTGGCGCTGGTCGCATTCGCAGGAAATTCCCTGCTTTGCCGGGCCGCGCTGTCCCGCACCCACATCGATGCCGCCAGCTTCACGAGCGTGCGCCTGCTCTCGGGCGCGCTCGTGCTATGGGTGCTGGTATGGCTGCGCGGCGGCGCCCGGGCCGGCAGGGGCAACTGGCTGTCCGCGCTGGCGCTGTTCGCCTATGCGGCCGGCTTTTCCTTCGCCTACCTCCAGCTGTCCGCCGCAGCCGGCGCCCTGATCCTGTTTGGCGCGGTCCAGACCACGATGATCGCCCACGGTCTCCGGTCGGGCGAGCGCCTGCGCGGCGCCCGGCTCGCGGGTCTGCTGCTGGCCAGCGCCGGCCTGGCCGGACTGCTGCTGCCCGGCTTGTCCGCACCGCCATTGACGGGCGCCCTGCTCATGCTGGGCGCCGGCGCCGCCTGGGGCGTGTATTCGGTGCGCGGCAAGGGCACGGGTGACCCTCTCCAGGTCACGGCGGGAAACTTCCTGCGTTCCGTCCCGATGGCGCTTGGCTTGAGTTTGCTGCTGCTGCGCGGCGCCGCCTTCGACCCGGCCGGGAGCTGGTACGCCTTCCTGTCCGGCGCCCTCACCTCCGGCGTCGGTTACGCCATCTGGTATGCGGCCTTGCCTTCCCTGAGATCGACGACCGCAGCCGCGGTGCAACTGAGCGTTCCCGTGCTTGCAGGGTTGGGTGGCGTTGTCTTGCTGGACGAGCCTGTTACGCTGCGGCTGCTGGCCGCATCGGTCGCGATCCTGGGCGGCATTGCGCTGGTGGTCCTGGCCGGCCAGCGCGGCCAGGCCTGAGCCATGTTTGCCGGTGCACGCGGCGCCGTTTGCCTATACTGAAAATAGCGGGGACCGTCCCCGCTCTTGTCCAGTGAAGGAGTCGATCATGACGCGCAAACTCATCGATTGCCGGGAATTCCCGAGCGATATGGGGTGCACGGTCGCCATCGCGGCCGACAGCGAAGAAGAGCTGTTACAGGCCGCGGTGGAACACGCGGTGTCGGTGCATCATCACAGCGATTCGCCGGAACTGCGCCAGCAGCTGCGGCAGCTGTTCAAGGACGGCACGCCGCCCGAGCATCCGCCGATGCCCGGCCAGGCGGGCGGGGGCCGCGCCCGCCCCCCCCCCCCCCCGGGGGGGGGGGGGGGGGGGGGGGAAAAAAACCCCCCCCCCGGGGGGGGGGGGGGGGCGCGGGGCGGGCGGGGGGGGGGGGGGGCGCCCCCCCCCCCCCCCCCCCCCCCCCCCC
>NZ_JAGKSG010000056.1:0-23514 GCF_018119385.1 Massilia sp. AB1
CCCCCCCCCCCCGGCCCCGGGGCCCCCCGGGGGCCGGCCCCGGCGCGGCGGGCCGCCGCGGCCTAGCGCGTCTTCACGCCGCCTGCGCCTGCCCCATCGCGGCGGCGCTGCGTTCCACCTGGCGGCGGAAGAAGAACAGGCCGAGCAGCACCAGCGCGATCGGGACCAGGGTCAGGTAGAAGGCGAACTGGCCGTTGTAGCGCCCGAACACATAACCCGTCACCATCGAACCGGTGGTGCCGCCCAGCGCCGAGAAGATCACCAGCAGGCCCGTCATCGGCGCGTGCTGGTGCTTGGGCAAGGAGCTGAGCATCACCGAATTGATGCCTGGGTAAATCGGCGCCATGAACAGGCCGATCAGCGGGAACACGAAGGCCGCCAGCGGCGCGCTCGACCAGCTGACGTTGGGGTCGTGGGCCACGCCGTGGCTGAGCGGAAGCGCCAGCAGCACGGTGGCGCCCATCGCCAGCACACAGCCGACCATCACCGGGAACCAGTTCAGGCGGCGCATGATGAAGCCGGCCGACAGGCGGCCGATGGCCAGGCAGAAGGCGTAGATGCTGGTGACCTGCACGCTCATGGCCGCCGGCAGCTTGAGGATTTCGTTATTAAATGTCGGCAGCCAGGTGCCCACGCTCTGCTCGATCAGCACGTAGAGGAAGGCGGTCAGCACGAACACGCATACCAGCGGGCGCAGGAAGAGGCGCAGCATCTCCATGAAATCCTGGACCGGGCCGCGGCTCGCCGGCGCGACCGCCTCGCTTTCGTCGAAGCGGGTGAACAGCACCAGTACGAAGGTCAGCGCGCACAGTCCGGACAGCAGCCAGTACACGTTCAGCCAGCTGGTCGACGCCGGGTTGTTCGAGTCGATGAACCAGCCGAAGATCCAGTAGGCCGACAGCACCCCGACCATGAAGAAGCCTTCGAGGGTGTTCATGATGCCCGCATGCTGCTTGCGATCCTGGGCCACCAGGCCGACGGTGGTGTAGACCGACACCTTCACCAGGGCGAAGGCCACGCCCACGCACAGGAACAGCAGCTTGGCGGTCCCGAAGGCCGGCAGCAAGGGCATGGCCAGGCAGGCGCAGGCGACGATGGCCAGGGCCACCAGCATGGCCTTCTTGTAGCCGAAGCGCGGCAGGCTGGACGCGACCAGGAAGGACACGATCGCGATCGGCAAGTCCTTGAAGCCTTCCAGCACGCTGGCCGAGGACTTGTCGACGCCGTAGTTGTTGATCACCTGGAGAATCACCGTACCCACGCTGTTGAGCAGGATGGCGAACACGAAGTAGATCAGGAAGAGTGCGAGCAGTATGCGGCGTTGGTTCACGCTGTCTCCTAGTATGGTTGTTTTTGCGCGCGCGTTCAGTTTAGTAGTCTTCGAGCCGGAATGCGCTCAACGAGGGAATCACGTGGTCGGCGCGGGTCAGCACCTCCGGCCTTCCCACGCCCACCGCCACCATCCCGGCATCCTTGATCGAGGCCACTCCGGCGACCGCATCCTCGACGCCGAGGCAGTCTTGCGGCTCCAGCCCCAGCTGGACGGCCGCGGTCAGGAAGATTTCCGGATGCGGCTTGCTGTTCCTGATCGTGGCCGCGTCGACCACGGTGTCGAAGCGCTCGCGGATGCCGAGGCGGTCGAGCACCGTGAAGGCGTTCTTGCTGACCGAGGCCAGGCCGGTCTTCAGGCCCGCCGCACGCACCGCGTCCAGTGCGTCCAGCGCGCCAGGCAGCAGGTCGCCGGGCGTCATGGTCGCGATCAGTTCCTGGTAGTGGCGGTTCTTGGCGTCGGCCAGGGCCAGCTTTTCTTCCTCCGAAAAGCCGCGCGGGGCGCGCGCCAGGATCAGTTCGAGCGAACCCATGCGGTCGACGCCCTTGAGCTGCTCGTTGAATTCCTCGTCGAAGGACGCGCCGACCGCATCGGCCAGGCGCTTCCACGCCAGGTAATGGTAATGCGCGGTGTCGGTGATGACGCCGTCCAGGTCGAAAATGACTGCCTTGTACTTGCTCATGCGGCCTCCAGGCGGATGTCGGGGTTGGCGCGCGTCAGCTGCACGGCGGTCCCGTGGTGGGTGAACGCCAGCGACTCGCCGTCCGCCAGCTTGTAGTGAACGCCGGCAGCGTCGACGGAGACGGCCAGCAGCGCGCCCTGCACATGCACCTGGAAGCGGTAGCTGGTCCATTTGCCGGGAAGGGCCGGCGCGAAACGCAGGCCGCTGCCCGTCAGCCGCATGCCGGCGAAGCCGTAGGCCACGCCCAGCCAGGTGCCGGCCATCGCCGCGGTGTGCACGCCGTACTCGGTGTTGGCGTGGGTGTTGTCCAGGTCCAGGCGCGCGGTCTCCATGAAGTAGTGGTAGGCCTTGTCGGCGTAACCCACTTCATTGGCGACCATGCTGAAGATGCAGGACGACAGCGAGGAATCGTGGGTGGTCACGCGCTCGTAGAAATCGAAGTCGCGGCGCTTGTCGTCCAGGCTGAATTCGTCCGACAGCAGCAGCAAGGCCAGCACCACGTCGGCCTGCTTGCACACCTGGTGGCGGTAGATCACCAGCGGGTGGTAGTGCAGCAGCAGCGGATACTTGTCCTTGGGGGTGCCGGCGAAGTCCCAGGGCTTCTTGGACAGGAAGCTGTCGTCCTGCTCGTGGATGCCCAGCGCTTCGTCGTAGGGCAGGCGCATCGCCGCGCTGGCCGATCGCCAGGCCGCGATCTCGCTGTCCTCCAGGCCGATGGCCCCGGCCACGCGGGCGAAGTCGGCGGGCCGCTCGGCGCGCAGACGCTCGGCCATGTCGGCCGCGAACCTCATGTGCATGCGCGCCATGGCGTTGGTGTAGTAGTTGTTGTTGACCAGGGCCGTGTATTCGTCCGGGCCGGTCACTTCATTGATGCAGAAGCGCCCTTCGCGGTCGTAGCTGCCGATCCCGGTCCAGATGCGCGCCGTCTCCATCACGATCTCGGCGCCGTACTGGGCGATGAAGTCGAAGTCGCCGGTGGCGAGCAGGTAGAGGCGGATCGAATAGGCGACGTCGGCGTTGATGTGGTATTGGGCCGTGCCGGCCGGGTAGTAGGCCGAGCATTCCTCGCCGGCGATGGTGCGCCACGGGTAGAGGGCGCCGGTCGCGTGCGACATCTGGCGCGCCCGCTCGCGCGCCTTGGGCAGGCCGTTGTAGCGGTACTGCAGCAGCGCGCGCGCAATCTCGGGGCGCGAGAACAGGAAGAAGGGGAAGACGTAGATCTCGGTATCCCAGAAATAGTGGCCCTCGTAGCCTTCGCCGGTCACGCCCTTGGCGGCGATGTTGGTGCGGCCGTCGCGGCCGACCGACTGCAGCAGGTGATACTGGTTGAAGCGCACGCCCTGCTGCAGGGCGTCGTCGCCCTCGATCTGGACGTCGGCTTCCCGCCAGAAGCGGTCGAGGTAGACGCCCTGCTCGGCCACCAGGTGGGCGAAGCCGTCCTGCGCTGCGCGCGCCATTTCTTCCCTGGCCAGGCGCGGGACCTCATCTTCGGCCACGTCGCGCGAGCTGACGTAGGCGATGAACTTGTGCAGGGTCAGCGCCTCGCCTTCGCGCAGGCTGGCGCCGAAGGCATGGACGGCGCCGCGGCCGGCGGACGCGGTCGCGCAGACGTGACGCATGCCGGTCGCCAGCAGGAAGCCGCTGTTCCGGGTGCGCTGCAGCAGCAGTTCGCCCTCGCCATCCGCTTCGCGGCTCAGCGTGGACAGCGCCGGGCCGGTCACCGCCGAGCCCACGCGCGGGTCGTCGCCGGCCTGCAGGTTGGTGACCTCGCTGTCGATGCGGGAAGCGATCTCCACCCGGCCGGCAAAGTTCAGCGCCGTCACCCGGTACTCGATCGCGGCCACATGCTTGCGTCCGAAGCAGACCAGGCGCCGGCTGTCGATGCGCACGCGGTGACCCTGTGGGCTTTCCCACTCCACGGTACGTTCCAGGACGCCCTTGCGGAAGTCCAGGCTGCGCTCGTAGGCCAGCAGCTTGCCGGCGTCGAACACGAAGCGCTCGCCCTCGACCGTGAGCGCGATGCACTTCGCGTTCGGCACGTTCAGCATGAACTCGTTGGTGCGCGCCAGGCCATAGGCGTTTTCCGGGTAGTGGATCGCCTCGTTCTCGTAGAAGCCGTTCAGGTAGCTGCCTTCCAGCCCGGCCGCCCCGCCCTCCTCGTGGGTGCCGCGCAGGCCGATGTAGCCGTTCCCGAGCGCGAACAGGGTCTCGTGCAGGAAGGCGCGCGGCCCCAGGGGCGCGGTCTCGCGGATCTGCCAGGGCTCGGCCGGGACAGCGTCGATGACATCGATAACATTTTCCACTTCGGTTTCCTCGTCTGGGCCGCACGGTCACGGCGCGCGTTGTATCGCTTGGTTAAATCAGGGAATCAAGTCTGCCGAACGATCAGGGTCGTCGGCAGCATTTCGGAATCGGTCGGCTGGCCCTCGATCATGGCCAGCATCTTTCTCGCCAATAGCACGCCGCCGTCGCGCAGGTACTGGTGCACGCTGGTCAGCGGCGGCACGAAGCTCGCCGCACCCGGCGTGTCGTCATAGCCGATGACGGAAATATCGTCCGGCACCCGCAGGCTGGCTTCGGTCAGGGCGCGGATCGCGCCCATGGCCAGCAGGTCGCTGGCGGCAAACAGGCCATCGCAGGCCAGGCCAGGCTTTTTCTTCAACAGGGTCTGCACCGAATCGAAGCCGGCTTCGAAAGTGAAAGCCTTGGGACGCAGGATGTGCACGGTGGCGCGTCCGGCCAGGGTGTCGATGAAGCCGGCGCAGCGCTCCTGCACCTCGGCGTGGTCGACGTCGCCCAGGAAGATCAGCTTGCGCCGCCCCTGCTCGAGGAAGCGCTCGGCCGCGCTGGCCCCGCCCTTGCGGTTGTCGCTGCCGACGACCACGTAGTCGCCGTCGCGCTCGGGCGCGCCCCAGACCACCAGCGGCAGATTGGTCTGCTGCAGGGTGCGCACCGCCTCGCCGTGCGAACCCTGGCCCAGCAGGATCAGGCCGTCGGCGCCCTGCACAGGCGCCGTATCCAGCAGCTGCTTGGAGGTGAGCACCACGCTGTAGCCGGCCGTGGTCAGTTCCTGGGTGATCCCGCCCAGCAGCTCCAGCGGATAGGGATCGGACATCGGCCGCCCTTTCACGGGCGTCATCTCGACCACCACGGCCACGGAGTAGGAACGGCGCATGCGCAGGTTGCGCGCACTGATGTTGAAACGGTAGCCCTGCTCGGCCGCCAGCTGGCGGATCTTCTCGCGCGTCTTCTCGGTCACCAGCGGGCTGTCGCGCAGGGCGCGCGACACCGTAATGGTCGAGACGCCGGCCAGTTTGGCCAGGTCTTCCATCGTCGGGGCAGTGTCGCCTTTTGCCTTGTTGTGCTTTGCCAGTGCCATGGAATGTCGATTGGTTCAATACGGCATGCATTATGACAGAAGTTTTTGTTTTGTCGACTAGGAATGACATCGATAACAATGTCGTTGACATCGATAACATTCGATGATTCAATGACACGACTTTCCCGACAGATCATTGATCAGGAAGGGACAAAGCAGGGCCGGAGACGCCCTGCCGGCAACGAATTCCAACAACAGAGAGCCCATACCATGAAGACTACGCACCAGTTCCCGCAACTGTCCGCCATCGCCCTCGCCGTGCTCGCCCTCGGCGCGCACTGCCAGGCCATGGCCCAGGAAGCCGGATCTGCCGACGCTCCAGCAACTCCCTCCGCCGTCCAGAAAGAAATCCAGCAGGTGGTCGTCACCGGCACGGCTTCGGCGGCCGGCACCCGCAAGATCGACGCCGCCTTCAGCATCACCACCGCCAGCGAGGAACAGCTCAAGGCGGCCGCCCCGATCAGCACCGCCGATATCATGAAGATCGTGCCGGGCGCCTACGCCGAATCCACCGGCGGCCAGTCGGGCGCCAACATCCAGGTGCGCGGCTTCCCCTCGGGCAGCGATTCGCCCTTCGTTTCGGTGCAAATGAACGGCAACCGATCTACCCGGTGCCGGTCCTGTCCTTCTTCGAAGGCTCGTCCTCCTTCCGGCTGGACGACACCATCGAGCGCGTCGAAGTGCTGCGCGGCGGCCCGAGCACCATCTATTCCGCCGGCCAGCCGGGCGCCACCATGAACTTCATCATGAAGAAAGGCACCGACACGCCGGAAGGCTCGATCCGCGTCACCGCCGGCACCGGCAACCTGCGCCGCGTGGACGGCGTTTACAGCGGCAAGATCGCCGAAGGCTGGTACGGCATGATCGGCGGCTTCTACCGCGTGACCGACGGCGTGCGCAAGGCGGGTTTCCCGGCCGACGACGGCGGCCAGCTGTCCGCCGCCCTGACCCGCAAGCTGGACCAGGGCGAGCTGAACCTGTACATGCGCTCGACCAACGACAAGAACGCCTTCTACACCGGTGTGCCGCTGATGTCGGCCAATGACGGCCGCACCATCACCGAGTTCCCCGACTTCGATCCGCTCACCGGCACCCTGATGAGCAACGAGATGCGCCTGTTCACCGTGGAAGCGGCGCCGGGCCGCACCCTGAACTACGACCTGGGCGACGGCCGCGGCCTGAAATCCAACCTGTTCGGCGCCGAATTCCAGCAGAACCTGAACGGCTGGCAGGTGTCGAACAAGCTGAACTACTTCAACGGCGACCTGAACACCGTCGCCATGTTCACCGGTAACAACCCGCTGCGCGCCGGCGACTACCTGGCGGGCGCCATCACGGCGGCCAACGGCAATGCGGCGGCAGTGGCGGCGGCCGGCCGCCTGGCCACCACCGGCGCCATCACCTATGCGAACGGCGGCGGCGCGGTCGACCCGAACCAGCAGGTGGTCCAGGCTGGCCTGTGGGCGGTCGAGAAGAAGCTGCGCTCCTTCACCGACGAACTGCGCGTCAGCCGCGACATCGGCGCGAACCACACCCTGACGGCGGGCGCCTATGTGGCGAACTACTCGTCGAAGGACACCTGGTTCCTCGGCAACAGCCACCTGATGACCGCGACCCCGAACGCGCGCCTGATCGATGTCCGCCTGGACAACGGCGCGGTAGTCTCGAACAAGGGCAAGGAAGGCAACATCTTCTATGCGCCGGTCGCTTCCTACGACGGCGACAACACCGCCTTCTTCCTCGCCGACGAATGGCGCGTCACCGACCGCCTGAAGCTCGACGCCGGCATGCGCCGCGAGAAGCAGCGCCTGAACGCGACCATCTCGAACCTGAGCTCGGTGGACACGGACGGCAACCCGCTGACGCTGTACAACAACGGCACCTCGACCCCGGACGGCAGCTTCACCGGCCTGTCGCGCGACGACTCGGTGAACTCCTTCACCGTCGGCGGCCTGTACAAGCTGGGCAAGGACAGCAGCGTGTTCGTGCGCGCCAACCAGGGCCACACCTTCATCTACTTCGACGACATGCGCAACGCCGGCACCCAGGCCGTGCTGGACGACCGCTCGCGCGTGCCTACCCCGAAGGTCAAGCAGCTCGAAGTGGGCTTCAAGACCGCGACCCCGCTGTACAGCGCCTACGTGAACGCCTTCTTCACCGACTTCACCGGCATCTCCTTCCAGCAGATCACCACCAGCGGCGTGCTGTACTCGGTGAGCGGCTCCAAGGGCAAGGGCGCTGAATTCGAACTGGCGGTGCGTCCACTGGCGGGCCTGCAGCTCCAGCTGACCGGCAACTGGCAGGATTCCGAGTACCGCGACAACCCGGCGATCGAGGGCAACACGGTGCAGCGCCAGCCGAAGTTCCAGTTCCGCTTCTCGCCGAGCTACCGCATCCCGCTGGGCGACCAGGCGGTGCGCGTGTACGGCACCTACTCGCGCGTCGGCAGCCGCTGGGCGGACCAGGCCAACACCCAGTACCTGCCGTCCTACGAGACCGTGGACCTGGGCGTGCTGGCCGAACTGTCGGACAAGCTCGAGTTCCGCGTGAGCGCCACCAACCTCACCAACGAACTGGGTCTGACCGAAGGCAATTCGCGTCTGACCAGCGGCAACGCCACCGGCCCGATCAACGCGCGTCCGCTGTTCGGCCGCGCGGTGGAAGCGTCGCTGACCTACCGCTTCTAACCGTGCATCTTGCGCCCGGCCTCGCGCCGGGCGCGCATGCGATCTCCACCCCTCTTTGGCGGAACCTCGGTTCCGCCTTTTTTATGGGCGCCGGCGGCGCCGGCCGAACCATGCCGCCAGCGCACCAAGAGCCGCGAGGGCCGGCAGCGCGGGCTCGGACACCGGCTGCGCCACGCGGCTATCGAGCAGCAAGCCACGCGAACCGTGGCAGTCCGGATTGAGATAGCCGCAGCCGAAGTACTCGTCGCTGCGCGCCGCCAGCATCGTGAACACACCTCCGCTGCTCTCCATCACGAAATCGGAATTGCTGTCGTTGGCGCGGATACTCCCGTCGAGCAGGCCTCCCGGCAGGAAGCGGATATCCAGATTGACGTAGTCGCTCCAGTAACGCGGCGCGCTGCGGTATTCGTAATCGATATAGTTCCACACGGCCGCGGAGCCGTCCGGCCACACGCCCTCGTACCAGTAGCGCAGCGACAGCAGGCTGTCCTGCTCATCGATGCAGGGAAAGGTCTCATAGCACCGGTTATGCACTTCGAGCTGCAGGCTGCCCCGGGCCACGGCGGCATCCGAGAACACCATTTCGATATTCAGCCCGGGCAACATGGTCGGCGCGGCATAGGCCTGGCGCCAGGTATAGATCACTTCAGCGCTCGCCGGCTGGGAAACCAGGGCAGCGGCGAGCAGGCACGACAATGTACGCAACATCCATTACTCCAACGGTAAGTGGGAACAAAGGCTAAGCAAGGAGCGCGCCGGAACATCCTGCGCGCCTATACCACTGATTTAACACATGTATTTACTTGACGCCTTGCGCGAATCCGCACGGGTGTCAAATTTTTCGACAGCGGCCGCTAGGCGAGCGGGCGGCGCATGTACAGGGAATCTCCGGGATACGAAGCCAGCCCGCGTCCCGGCGCACAGGCAGCCGCCGCGGCTGCGCGGTAGCCGAGGGTTTCCCAGAAGGCGGCGCTGTCCTGCACCGACACCAGGGCCGACCAGCGCAAGCCCTGCTCCCTCCCCAGCGCCAGCAGATGGCTGGCCAGGCCGCGCGCCAGCCCCTGCCCCAAGGCGTGCGGCGCCACCGCGAGGTCGTGCAGATAGAGGGTGTCGGGCTGCGGCGCCGGTGCGAACGGGGCGCCCAGGTCGGTGACCGCGCCCAGGACCGAGGGATAGGCGAACAGGTAGCCCGCGACGCCATCGCTGTCCACGGCCACCGCGCAGGTGCCGGGCGCGGCGCGCAGGCGGGCAAGGACGATAGGTCCCGGTTCCTGCATGGCCGCGGGATAGCAGGCAGCCTGCACGCGCAGGACCCCGTCGAGGTCGCTCTCGCGCATGGGACGGATAGGAGAAAGCATCGGCAATTCGGTAGCGCAAAACTGCCGATGGTAGCACGCAGGGTGGCCACCCCAAGCGCACGCTTGACGCCGCAAGGCGCATCCGCCATGCTATCCATTCTGACAACGTCTTCCGGCCCCGCCTATCCGGCGCGGCGGAATCCCGCAGCGGCCGGCCCATCCCGTCGGAACCGCGCTACGGACGAACGCATGCGGAGCCCCGTCTTTTGCGCGGCGCCCGCGATTTTCTTCGTACGCCAACCACAGGATGACAGCAATGAGCAGCACCGACCAGACCCGGATCCAGACCCGGACCGAATACATCCTGACCGCCAGCTGCCGGGCCGGCACGGGCATCGTGGCCGCCGTGGCGACCTTCCTGGCCGAGCGCGATTGTTATATCTGCGCGCTGGAGCAGTTCGACGACGACTCGACCGAACGCTTTTTCATGCGCCTGGTCTTCCGCCTGCAGGACGGTTCGCCGCCGGTCGACGAGATCCGCCAGGAATTCGCGGCCGCCGTCGCCGCGCGCCTGCAGATGCAATGGAAGATCCACGACCCGGCCGATCCGGTCAAGACCGTCATCCTGGTCTCCAAGTACGACCACTGCATCGACGACCTCCTGTATCGCCGCCGCAACGGCGAACTGAACATGTCGATCACGGCCGTGGTGTCGAACCACCTCGACCTGCGCCCGATGGTCGAGCGCGAAGGCATCCGCTACGTCTTCCTGCCCGTGACCAGGGAGAACAAGGCCCAGCAGGAAGCCCGCCTGCTGGAGATCGTCGAGGAAACCGGCGCCGAGCTGGTGATCCTGGCGCGCTACATGCAGATCCTGTCGGACGAACTGGCGCGCCGCCTGGCGGGGCGCTGCATCAACATCCACCATTCCTTCCTGCCCGGCTTCAAGGGCGCCAAGCCCTACCACCAGGCTTTCGACCGCGGCGTCAAGCTGATCGGCGCCACCGCCCATTACGCCACGCCGGACCTGGACGAGGGCCCGATCATCGAGCAGGTGCTGACGCGGGTCGACCACACCTACACGCCCGCCCACCTGGCGCGCGTGGGCCGCGACAACGAATGCATGGCCCTGGCCGCCGCCGTCAAGTACCACATCGAGCGCCGCGTATTCGTCGACGGGAACAAGACCGTCGTCTTCCGCGGCAACTGATACGCCGGGCCGGTATCACTGCCCGATACCCGGCGTAGCGCCGCACGCCACCTCGGCGCCCGCGCCTTGCCGGCGCCATCCCGCAGGTCCATCATGCGCCTACCGATCGAGGAGACACGCATGAAACACCTGCTTTTTGCCGCCCTGCTCTGCCTTCCCTGCGCCGCCCTGCACGCGGCGCCGGATCCTTCCCAGCCCTCGCGCGCCCTTGGCGACCTCTCCGCGACCGTCGTCGGCGGCTCGGTGCTGCTGACGGCCGCCGGCGGCAGCGTGGTGGTCGAGAGCGTGCGCGCTTCCGGCGACGCCCTCGAGGTGGTCCTGCGCAGCACGGCCGACGCCAGCCTGGCCACGGTGCGCCTGTCGGCCAGGGCCGCCGGCGGCCTGTCGCTCGGCGCCGGCACCGTGCTGGAGGTGCTGGCCTCGTCGGCCGGCCAGGTGCTGGTCCTGGCGGGCAAAGCCATCGCCTTCATCCCAAACGAAGCCGGCAAGGCCTTGCTGCACCATGCGCGGGCATATTGACATGGGGCGCCTTGCCGCCGGCCTGCTCGCCCTGAGCCTGGCCTGCACCCAGCCGGCCCGCGCCGGCCAGGGCTGCGGCGAAACGGCCTTGTCGGGACAGGATGCGGTGCGCTCGCTGGAACTCGCCGGGCGCACGGTCGCCGCGCTGGAGCGCAGCGGCGCCAGCGTCGCCCTGGTCTCGCGCGCCGGCCAGGACCTGGGCAAGTACGGCCTGCGTTATTCGCACATGGGCATCGCGCTGCGCGACCATCCAGCGGGCCGCTGGACCGTCGTGCACGCACTCAACGACTGCGCCGCGAACAGTTCCGTCCTGTACGTGGAGGGCATGGGGAACTTCTTCCTCACCGACCTGTTTCGTTTCGAAGGCCATGTCCTGATTCCGGGCCCGGCGAGCCAGGCCGCGCTGGTCCGCCTCCTGGGCGAGCGTACGGCCCTGGCGCATTCCCTGCACGAGCCGCGCTACAACATGCTGTCCTACGCTTTCTCGACCCGCTACCAGAACTCGAACCAGTGGGTGCTCGAGACCTGGGCCGCCGCCGCCGCGCCCCAGCAGGTGGCGACCCGGGCGCAGGCGCAGCAATGGCTGCGCCAGGCCGGCTTCGCGCCCATCACGGTCGACATTCCCGCCGCCACGCGCCTGGGCGCACGCATGTTCCGCGCCAACGTGGCCTTCGACGACCATCCCTTCGACCGGCGCATGGCCGGGCGCATCGATACGGTCACCGTCGAAGCGATCCTCCGCTTCGTCCAGGCCGGCGATCGCGAGGCCCGGGTGCTGGTCGTCGAATAAGCGCGGTTCATGCTCAAGGCATCAAGGCGCCACGGTCATTGCCGGCGCATGCACGCCGGCATTGTTGGGAGCACCACGCTTTGCACGGTCATGCGGCAGCCAGCGCCCGGCCTGGGATCTCCCACTTTGCATAATTTCGTGTCGGAAATTTTTACACCTTATCAATATGCGTCGGTTTGCCAAGCCGACATTTTTCATGCGTTTAAGAAAAAGCTGCTTCACATCAATGCCTTAGCGATGCATGGAGGAAAGCTGGCACGGCACTTGCTTATTCCTGCTTGAATTCAACTTTATCAACCCAGGAGTAAGCATGAAAAAAATTCTCGCCGCCACTATCGGCGCGGCCCTGAGCTTCGGCGCTGCTGCAGCACCAGCCACCGCACTGCCGCCGGGTCCGATCTACCTGAAGTTCACCGGCCAGGAACAAATCGCCGTCAACGGCGCGACCACCTTTGCCGGCAGCAAGGAAATCAACTGGGGCGTGTTCATCATCTCGACCCTGGACGTCGGCAGCGTCAACACCCCGCACGACCAGATCGACCCGACCGGCAACGAGTTCTTCTCGAACGGCGCAAGCCGCGGCGGCGCGGACAAGGGCTCGCAGATCACCGGCATGTTCTACGGCATCGAGCAAGGCGAGGCCTCGCCGACCAATCAGTTCCCGGCTACCAAAGGCTACATGGACCTGTACTGGCGCGACCTGAACCTCTTCTCGAAGAGCAGCCTGGACACGAATCTGAGCCCAAGCAACCCGAACCCACTGAAGCCGAACGTTCGTTGCGGCTGGGACTGCGCCGCTGGCTTTACCGATGGCACCTTCCTGGGCCGTCTGTTCTTTGACACCGGTATGGACGTCAACAGCTCGGTCAACACCATTGTCGGCAGCACCATTCCGAGCAGCAATGGCTTCACCGGCACCGCCGACTCCTACGCCTCGGTCGACATGACCCACATGGGCCTGTGGAGCGAGCAGCTGGACTCGGACTTCTTCAAGAATTCCCTCGGTACCCGCGACCTGCGCTTCAAGAACAGCTATAACTACAACCGCAACTTCAATGGCGGCCCGAACATCCTGGGCGCGCGTATCGACGATCCGGGCCAGGCCTACGCGCTGCCGGAACCGGGCGCGCTGTCGCTGATGGGCCTGGCAATGGTCGGCATGGGCGCCGCCCTGCGCCGCCGCCAGAAGCAGGCGTAATCGAGGGTTCATCCTTTCGATCCGCGAAAAGGCCCTCCGGGGCCTTTTCGCATTGTTGGGACTATCACCAACGGCAGATGCTGCGCCGCCGTCCCGGAATTAGGTGCGTGGCTTAACCGAACAGCAAGGCCCCGCACGGTAAGGTTCCCCTTCGCTCAACGAGGGGACGACCATGGAACTTCACCAGCATTACCCGGTGCGGCTGCGCATCAACGGCCAGGAGCGCAGTTTCGACGTCCAGGCCTGGGTGACCCTGCTCGACCTGCTGCGCGAGCGGGCCGGCCTCACCGGCACCAAGAAAGGCTGCGACCACGGCCAGTGCGGCGCCTGCACGGTCCTGGCCGGCGGCAAGCGCATCAATGCCTGCCTGACCCTCGCCGTCATGCACGACGGCCATGACATCACCACCGTCGAAGGCCTGGCCGAAGGGGACCGGTTGCACCCGCTTCAGCAAGCCTTCATCGACCATGACGCCTTCCAGTGCGGCTACTGCACGCCGGGCCAGCTCTGCTCGGCCGCCGGGCTGATCGCCGAGGGCGAGGCCAGGACCCGCGACGAGGTGCGCGAACTCATGAGCGGCAACCTGTGCCGCTGCGGCGCCTATCCCCAGATCGCCGACGCGGTCTGCGAGGTGCTGGGCGTCGACCAGGGCAAGGTGGGCGCATGAATCCCTTCGCCTTCACCCAGGCCCGCGACCTGGACGGCGTGCTGGCGGCCATGGCCGCTGGCGCCCTTCCCGTCGCGGGCGGCACCAACCTGATCGACCTGATGAAGGAAGGCGTCATGGCGCCGTCCCGGCTGGTCGACATCAACGCCCTCGGCCTGGACAAGGTCGAGACCTCCGCCGAAGGCGGCCTGCGGCTGGGCGCCCTGGCCCGCAACGCCGATACCGCCTACCACCCGCTGGTGCGGACGCGCTACCCGCTGCTCAGCGCCGCCATCCTGGCCGGCGCCTCGCCCCAGCTGCGCAACATGGCCACCGACGGCGGCAACCTGATGCAGCGCACCCGCTGCGTCTACTTCTACGACGTCGGCACACCCTGCAACAAGCGCGTACCCGGCAGCGGCTGCCCGGCGCGGGACGGCCTGAACCGCCAGCACGCCATCCTCGGCGCCAGCGAGCACTGCATCGCCACCCACCCGTCCGACATGTGCGTGGCCCTGCGCGCGCTGGACGCCACCGTGCACGTGCGCTTGGCGGGCGGCACCCGCAGCATCCCCTTCGCCGATTTCCACCGCTTGCCCGGCGACCGGCCGGACATCGACAACACCCTCGAGGCCGGCGAGCTGATCACCCACCTGACCTTGCCGGAGGCCGACCGCTTCGCGGACCATTCGGCCTATCTCAAGGTGCGCGACCGCCTGTCCTACGCCTTCGCGCTGGTATCGGTGGCCGCGGCCCTCGACCTGGCGCCGGGCCGGCGCATCCGCGCGGCCCGCATCGCCCTGGGCGGCGTGGCCCACAAGCCCTGGCGGGTCGAGGAAGCGGAACACGCGCTGGCGGACAAGGTAGCCGGCGATGAAGCCTTCGGCGCCGCCGCCGACATCATCCTGCGCGGCGCCCGCGGCTACGGCGGGAACGATTTCAAGATCCCGCTGGCGCGCAACGCCATCGTCCAGGCCCTGGGCAGGGCCGCGCGCGGCACGGCGGACAGGGGCGGCATGGAAAGCGGAGAACAAGAATGACCGATCTGATCCCAGAACTGCGCACCCCGAGCGCCCCCGAGGGCACCGGCCGGGTGCGCGCCGGCATGGCGGTATCGCGCGTGGACGGCCGCGCCAAGGTCACCGGCGAGGCGCGCTACGCCGCCGAGCACGAGGCGCCCGGCCTGTGCTACGGCGTGGCCGTGAACAGCACCATCGCGTGCGGCCGCATCGTGCGCATCGACCTGGTCGACGCCCTCACGGCGCACGGCGTGATCGCCATCCTGACCCACGAGAACCGGCCCAGGATGCGCGACGCCGACCTGGCCTACAAGGACATGACCGCGCCCGGCGGCTCGCCTTTCCGTCCCTTGTACAGCGACCGCATCTTCTACAGCGGCCAGCCGGTGGCCCTGGTGGTGGCCGCGAGCTTCGAGGCGGCGCGCCACGCGGCCGCACTGGTGCGCGTCACCTACGAGAGCGAGGAGCACCAGACCGACCTGCTGGCCTCGCTCGGCCAGGCCTACGAGCCGCGCCCGATGAAGGCCGGCTTCACGCCGCCCTCCTCCAAGGGCGACGCCGCCAAAGCCTTCGACGCGGCCCCGGTCAAGGTCGACGCCCAGTACTACAACGGCGTGGAGCACCACAATCCGATGGAGATGCACGCCTCGACCGTGATCCGCGGCGAGGACGGCCACCTGACCATCTACGACAAGACCCAGGGCTCGCAGAACTGCCGCTGGTACGTGTCGCGCGTGTTCGGCCTGTCGAAGAACAAGGTCACGGTACGCAATCCCTACGTGGGCGGCGCCTTCGGCTCCGGCCTGCGCCCGCAATACCAGCTGCCGCTGGCCGTGATGGCGGCGCTCAAGCTCAAGCGCTCGGTGCGCGTCGTGCTGACGCGCCAGCAGATGTTCAGCTTCGGCCACCGCCCCGAAACCTGGCACCGGGTGCGCCTGGCCGCCGACCTGGACGGCCGCCTGCAGGCCATCATGCACGAGGCGATCCAGGAAACCTCGCGCCTGGAAGACTATGTCGAGGTGGTGGTGAACTGGTCGGGCCAGCTCTATGCCTGCGACAACATCGACCTGGGCTACAAGCTGGTGGCCCACGACCGCCACTCGCCGATCGACATGCGCGCGCCCGGCGCCGCCCATGGCGTGCACGCGCTCGAGGTGGCGATGGACGAACTGGCCTACGCGCTGAAGATGGACCCGCTCGCGCTGCGTCTGAAGAACTACGCCGACGTCGCGCCGATCGAGGGCAAGCCTTTTTCCTCCAAGGCCCTGCGCGAATGCTACCGGATGGGCGCCGAGCGCTTCGGCTGGAAATCCAGGCCCCAGGAGCCACGCACCATGCGCGAGGGCGATGAACTGGTCGGCTGGGGCATGGCCACCGGTGTCTGGGACTCGCTGGTGATGGTGGCCCGCGTCTCGGCCGAGCTGCGCGCCGACGGCCGCCTGGTGGTGTCGAGCGCCGCCTCGGACATCGGCACCGGGACCTACACCGTGATGGCGATGATCGCGGCCGAGGCCATGGGCATGCCGCTCGAACACGTGATCTTCCAGCTGGGCGACTCGAACCTGCCGCCGGCGCCGGTTGAAGGCGGATCCTCGCACGTGACCACGATCGGCTCGGGTGTCGCCGGCGCCTGCGACAAGCTCAAGAAACGCCTGCTGCGCCTGGCCCAGGCCCTGCCTGAGTCACCCTTCGCCAAGGCGCGCATGCGCGACGTCGAATTCGCCGACGGCGCGCTCAGCCTGCGCAAGCAGCCCGGGCAGCGCCTGCCGCTCACCGAGCTGCTGGCCGCTTCGCAGCTCGACCGGGTCGAGGAAAAATTCCTCATGACCCCGCAGATGCTCAAGCAGCGCAAATACACCCGCGCCGTGCATTCGGCGGTGTTCTGCGAAGTGCGGGTCAACGAGGCGCTCGGCATGGTGCGCGTCACGCGCGTGGTCAGCGCGGTGGCCGCCGGCCGCATCATCAGCGCCAAGACCGCGGCCAGCCAGGTCAGGGGCGGCGTGGTGTGGGGCATCAGCCAGGCGCTGCACGAGGAATCCCATACCGACCACCGCTTCGGACGCTTCATGAACCACAACTACGCCGAGTACCACGTGGCCGTGAACGCCGACATCCACGACATCGAGGTCCTGTTCGCCGAAGAAGACGACCGGGTGGTCAGCAAGCAGCTGGGCGCCAAGGGCGTGGGCGAAATCGGCATCGTCGGGGTGGCCGCGGCGGTCTCCAACGCCATTTTCCACGCCACCGGCAAGCGCCTGCGCACCACCCCGATCACGCCGGACAAGCTGCTGCTGGGTGAGCGGGCGCTCCCGGCGCAGCCTTGAGCCCAGGCCCGTGGGCCGCGCGCCCACGGGTTTCCTCATCGGCAATGCGTGTTGTGGCGTCCCGCGCCATCCGTATTTTCCCCTAGTTGCATAAGCATATACACTCTGGTACAACCTTCCTGCGTACCTACGCGCTGCAAAATAAACAATACGAGACCAGAGGACGACACCATGAAATTCAAGACGATGTGCACCGTCGCGTGCATGGCCCTGTTCAGCGCCGGCATGGCCCAGGCCCAGAACTACCCGACCAAGACCATCACCATGATCGTGCCGTTCGCGGCCGGCGGCCCGACCGACACGGTCGCGCGCCTGGTGGCCCAGTCGATGGGCAACACCCTGAAGCAGCAGATCATCATCGAGAACGTCGGCGGCGCCGGCGGCACCATCGGCGCCGCGCGCGCCTCCAAGGCGGCGCCGGACGGCTACACCCTGTTCCTGCACCACATCGGCCACTCGACCGCACCGGCCCTGTACCGCAAGCTGAGCTACAACGCCGAGACCGACTTCGAGCCGATCGGCCTGGTCACCGACGTGCCCATGACCCTGGTGGCGCGCAAGGACTTCCCGGCCAAGGACTTCAAGGAACTGCTGGCCTACGTGAAGGCCAACAAGGACAAGGTCACCTACGCCCACGCCGGCCTGGGCGCCGCCTCGCACCTGTGCGGCATGCTGCTCCAGACCGCCATCGGCGTCGACCTGACCACCGTCGCCTACAAGGGCACCGGCCCGGCCATGAACGACCTGCTGGGCGGCCAGGTGGACCTGATGTGCGACCAGACGACCAACACCACCAGCCAGATCAAGAGCGGCAAGATCAAGGCCTACGGCGTGACCACCAAGGCCCCGCTGGCCGCCCTGCCGGGCGTGCCGACCATGTCCAGCGCCGGCCTGCCGAACTTCGAGGTGGCCGTGTGGCACGGCCTGTACGCGCCGAAGGGCACGCCGAAAGCGGTGGTCGACACCCTGTCGAACGCCCTGCGCGCCGCGCTCAAGGATCCGGTCGTCAAGCAGCGCTTCGCCGACCTCGGCACCGAGCCGGTGTCCGACGAGCGCGCCCGTCCGGAAGCCCTGCGCAGCCACCTGAAGTCGGAAATCGCGCGCTGGGCGCCGATCATCCACAAGGCCGGCGCCTACGCTGACTAAACGCCCTTCCTGAGTAATCAATCCCGGACCGGCCAGCAAGCCGGCCCGGGATTCGCCCGTTACAATAGCATTTTCATAAGCAAAAAAGGGGACCCCACGTGCCTGCCTTCATCCGCCATCCGAAGGACTTCTGGATCGGCATCATCTTCATCTTCTTCGGCCTGAGCGCCGTCGTCATCGGCCAGGACTATGGCATGGGCACCGCCGGCCGCATGGGTCCGGCCTACTTCCCGGTCGTGCTCGGCGGCCTGCTGGCCCTGATCGGCGCCATCGGCGTGATCCGTTCCTTCATCCGCCAGGGCGAACCCATCGGCCGCATCCACGTCAAGGAGCTGGTGCTGATCCTGGCCGCCGTGCTGCTGTTCGGCTACCTGGTGCGCAATGCCGGCCTGGTGCCCGCGGCCATCGTCCTGATCATGGTCAGCGCCTTCGCCAGCCCCAAGTTCCACCTCGGCAAGACCGTCGCCCTGGCCATCGGCCTGGCGGTGTTCGCCGTGCTCCTGTTCGTCAAACTCCTTGGCCTGCCGATGCCCATCCTGGGCGCGTGGTTCGGTGCTTAACTAAAAGAAGAACAACATGGAAATCCTCAGCAATCTCGGTCTGGGCCTGGAAACGGCCTTCACCCTCACCAACCTGCTGTATTGCCTGATCGGCGTGTTCGTCGGCACCGCGGTCGGCGTGCTGCCCGGCCTCGGCCCGGTGGCGACCATCGCCATGCTGCTGCCGGCGACCTTCGGCCTGCCGCCGATCTCGGCCCTGATCATGCTCGCCGGTATTTATTACGGCGCCCAGTACGGCGGCTCGACCACCGCGATCCTGGTCAACCTGCCGGGCGAATCGTCCTCGGTGGTGACCGCCATCGACGGCTACCAGATGGCCCGCAACGGCAATGCCGGCAAGGCCCTGGCCACCGCCGCCATCGCCTCCTTCTTCGCCGGCACCGTGGCCACCATCCTGCTGGCCCTGGCCGCCCCGCCGCTGGCCGACCTGGCGCTCAAGTTCGGGCCCGCCGAATACTTCTCGCTGATGGCGCTGGGCCTGGTGGCCTCGGTGGTGCTGGCCAGCGGTTCGCTGCTGAACGCGATCGGCATGGTGGTGCTCGGCCTGGTGCTGGGCATGGTCGGCACCGACGTCAACTCCGGCGCCGCACGCTACACCTTCGACCTGCCGCAGCTGGCCGACGGCATCAACTTCGTGATCGTCGCGATGGGCATGTTCGGCATCGGCGAAATCGTGCGCAACCTCGAGCACGACGAGACCCGCAACCTGGTCATGAAGAAGGTCAAGGGCCTGATGCTGGACAAGGAAGACCTCAAGCGCATCGTCGGCCCGGTCCTGCGCGCCACCGGCCTCGGCTCGCTGCTGGGCATCCTGCCGGGCGGCGGCGCCATGCTGGCTTCGTTCGCCTCCTACTCGATCGAGAAGAAGGTCTCGCCGAATGCCCGCAACTTCGGCAAGGGCGCGATCGAAGGCGTGGCCGCCCCGGAAGCGGCCAACAACGCCGGCGCCCAGACCTCCTTCATCCCGATGCTGACCCTCGGCATCCCGTCGAACCCGGTGATGGCGCTGATGATCGGCGCGATGATCATCCAGGGCATTCAGCCGGGTCCGGCCGTGATGACCGAGCAGCCGGCCCTGTTCTGGGGCCTGATCGTCTCGATGTGGATCGGCAACCTGTTCCTGGTCGTGCTGAACCTGCCGATGATCGGCCTGTGGGTGCGCATGATCATGGTGCCCTACCACTTCCTGTACCCGGCGATCCTGATGTTCTGCGCGATCGGCGTGTTCAGCCTGAACAACAGCGAATTCGACGTCGGCCTGATGGCGGTATTCGGCCTGCTCGGCTACTTCTGCTCCAAGCTGGGCGCCGAGCCGGCGCCGATGCTGCTCGGCTTCATCATCGGCCCGATGATGGAGGAATACCTGCGCCGCGCCCTGCTGCTCTCGCGCGGCGACCCGATGGTGTTCGTGGAGCGTCCGATCAGCGCCACCATGCTGGTCCTGGCCGCGATCGCGATGTCCGTGGTCCTGCTGCCTTCGCTGCGCAAGAAGCGCGAGGAAGCCTTCCACGAAGAAGAGTAATCGCTTCTCCGAAGCCCGCACCGCCAGGTGCGGGCTTTTTTTTCGGGCGCTGTCACCGTTAAATGTAGAAATTGAACTGCCGGGTTTCCTGCTGGTCCAAGTGTCATTGATCGACCTGGACACTGGAGACGGCAATGGACGGCAAGCGCTTCGCGACGTGGATGCGGCAACTGCCGCTGCTGACCAAGGGGCAGCGCGGCAAGCTCATGGAGGCGCTCGGGCCGGCGCTTGGCCTGGATCGCCTCCGCGAAGCAATCGAAGTGAACCGGCCGGCGCCCTGCGGTCCGGCGTGCGAGGCCGGGCGCCCTTATCGGCATGGCCAGCTCCGCGGCCTGCAGCGCTATCGCTGCCGCGCCTGCGGCAAGACCTTCACGGCCCTGAGCGGCACACCGCTGTCTCGCCTGCGCCATCGCGGCAAGTGGCTCGACTATCTGGATAAGATGCTCGACGCCACGAGCGTACGCGCGGCCGCCGAGGGGGTCGAGGTGCACCGCAATACCAGCTTTCGCTGGCGCCACCGCTTCCTGGAACTTGCCAAACACGACAGGCCGCAGCACCTGAACGGCATTGCCGAGGCTGATGAACTCTTTTTGCTGGAATCGCAAAAGGGCTCGCGCCAGTTGGATCGGCCGGCACGCCGGCGGGGTGGAGGGGCTTCCAAACGCGGCATCTTGCGCGAGCACGTCTGCATCCTGGTCGCCCGCGACCGCACCGGACGGACCCACGATTTCGTCACGGGACGCGGCGCGGTCACGACACCTCAGCCGCACCGGCACTTGCTGCCCGTGCTCGATCTGGACGTGCTCCTGGTCACCGATGCGCATGCGGCCTACCGGGCCTTCGCGCGCGAAGCAGGTATCTCCCACGAATGCGTCAACCTGCGCGCCGGCGAGCGCGTGCGTGGCGCCGTCCATGTACAGAACGTCAACGCCTACCACCGCCGCTTCCGGCAATGGCTGGCGCGCTTTCACGGCGTCGCCTCGCGTTACCTGCCGAACTACCTGGGCTGGCAATGGGCGCTGGACGGTGCGCGCATCGCTTCGCCGGACCGCTTTCTGCGAGCGGCGATGGGCCTCTTCCACACCTAACGAGGACAGCGCCTTTTTTCGCCTAGTCGAAAGCGCGCTGCCGCAGCAGCAGCGCCGCTCCCGCCAGTCCCACCCACATCAGCACCCAGAATACGTCCATGCCGGCGAGCAGCGCTGCCTGCTGCGTCACCGGCGCCGCCGGGTCCAGGGCCGCTTCCGCCAGCCGGGCGCCGTGCAGCGCGCCGCGTTCCTGCAGCAGCGCATTGGTCGCGCCCACGCCCAGCGCCAGCGCGGGCTGGCTCAGCATGTTCTTGAGCTGCTGGGCGTGCGAGAACACCACGTTGTTCGCCTGGAAGTCCTTGAAGCCGTGCACCGCCGTCGCGGCCATGGCCACCACCAGGAAGCCGCCGAACAGGCCGATCCACCAGGTCACCCCATCCCAGGCATGGCCACGCGGATCGAGATGCGAGAAGTGCCAGCCCAGCAGCGCCAGCATCAGGAAGGCCACGACGTAGAACTTGGTCGCATGCGGCCGCACGCGCACCGTCGCCAGCACGGCCCAGAAGGCGAGGAAGCTGACCGCCATGCCGGCAGACTGCAGCCGCCCCGCCGCCTCGAAGCCGACGCCGAGCGCGCGCTGGACCAGTTGCGGCAGCGCGGTGCTGACCGCGCCCAGCACCAGGTAACACAGGCTGAAGATCGCCAGCCCTGCCCGGTAGCGCCGGCTGCCCAGCACCTCCAGATGCAGGAAGGGCGCGCGCCGGCGCGTATGCAGCAGCCCGAAGGCCAGGAGCATGGCCAGCCCGAGCGCCAGCAGGAACAGCGCGTGGGCCCGCTCGCCATGCCAGTCGTAGGCCAGGCGCTGGGCGCCGAACAGGGCCAGGCCGGCGCCGCCGGCGAGCAGGGCCGCGTCCAGCGTATGCAGGCGCGTGGGACTGCCGTCCAGGGTATCGGCTCCCGGCGGCAGCCAGCGCGCCGCCAGCACGGCAGCGCCCAGCGCCACGAGGGCCAGGACCAGGAACATGCCGCCCCAGGCTTCGCGCCCGACCAGTTCGGCCGCCGCCCAGGGACCGAGGGCGATCCCGAGCGCGAGCGCGCTGCCGAAAGCGGCGATGCCCTGCAGACGCTGGGGCGACGGCGGAATCAGGTTGACCAGCATGCGCGAGACCGTCATGAACGCTGCGCCGCCGGCGGCCATCAGGATGCGCCCGAGGGCGAAGACCGGCACCCGGTCCGCGCCCGCGCTCAGCCAGGCGCCGAGCACGAAGCACAGCAGCGACGCCAGCAGGTAGTTGCGCCAGCCCAGGCGCTGGACCAGCACCGTCACCTGCGAGATCGCCAGCACCGCCACGGCGGCGTACAGGGCGCTGAGCGCCGCGTACTCCTCCGGCGAGGCCCCGATGTGGCCCATGCTGGGCGCCGCGGCAAACACCAGCATCCCGGTCTGCAGGAATTCGATGAAGTTGAGAGCGAAGATCGCGGCCAGCAGGGCCGGACGCGGGATGGCCGGGAAGTTCATGGCGGGCTCCTAGCGCTGAGCGACGCCGCTCGCACGGCCCAGCGCGCGCTCGACCGCGGCCTCCGCGCCCTGGTCCTCGGTGGCGTACACCACGGTCTCGTAGCGCTGGCGCTGCGCGCCGGCCTGCATCAGCGCGGGGCCGTCGCGGCGGCTGGTGTCGATCTCCACCTTCATCGACAGGCCCAGGCGCAGCGGGTGGGCAGCCAGTTCGGCCGGGTCGAGGGCGACGCGCACCGGCACCCGCTGGACTACCTTGATCCAGTTGCCGGTCGCGTTCTGGGCCGGGACGGCCGCGAAGGCGCTGCCGGTGCCGGCTTCCTGGCCCGCCACCGTGCCATGGAAGACCACCGCGTCGCCGTACACGTCGGCGGTCACCTTGACCGGCTGCCCGATGCGCACGTCGCGCAACTGGGTTTCCTTGAGGTTGGCCGTGACCCACATCTGGTCCAGCGGCACGATCGCCATCAGCGGCGCGCCGGGCGCCACGCGCTGGCCCAGCTGGACATTGCGGCGCGCGACGATCCCGCCCACCGGCGCCGCCAGCGCGGTGCGCGACAGGGTGACGGCGGCGTCGCGCACCTGGGCGGCGGCGGCCGCCACTTCCGGGTGGTTATCGACCGTGGTGCCGTCGACCAGCGCATGGGCGGCGCCGGCCTG
>NZ_JAGKSG010000057.1:0-23253 GCF_018119385.1 Massilia sp. AB1
GGCGGCGGAACGGGAACCGGCGCCGGGGCGGCCACGGCCGCCGGCGGCGCCGCCGGGTTCGGGTCCGGCGTCAGCCACAGGGTTGCCAGGCGCACGCTGCGCTGGCCGCCATCGCTGAGCTCCAGATACAAATGCAGGTGGCTTGATTCAACCGGTGCGCGCGAGGTGACGTGCAGGAACTGGCGGCCGTCGCGCTGCATCACAGACATGTTCAAGGTCGACAGCACCTGCGGCATGCCGATATTCGCGCCGCGATAGACATTCGGATGCGCGAGGCGCACCTCGACCTTGGCGGCCGGGTGCTCGACCAGCGTCAGTTCGATGTCGGCCACCAGCGGCTGGCCCATATGGGAACTGACACGCTGGTCGCCCAGTTCGGCAGCGCCGGCAGCGCTCGCCAGGAGCGCGCAAGAGAATAACAGTGGAAGGCGGCTGGCCATAGGGAAGACGAAAAGAGGTACCTGAACGTAAATAACGGACATTGCGCTAAACTCTTTAATCCCAGCGGTGCATTAGAGAAGTTGACTAGGACTCAATACACAGGACCTCCTATGGAAAACAGGATTGAGAAGGACAGTTTCGGCCCGATCGAGGTGCCGGCGGACCATCTGTGGGGCGCGCAGACCCAGCGCTCGCTGCACCACTTCCATATCTCCACCGAGCGCATGGCGCCCGAGCTGGTGGCCGCGCTGGCCCAGGTCAAGCGCGCCGCGGCGGCCGTCAACCGCTCGCTCGGCAAGCTGCCGGCCGACAAGGCCAACGCCATCATCCAGGCGGCCGACGAGGTCCTGGAGGGCCGCCACCCGGACGAATTCCCCCTCGCCGTCTGGCAGACCGGTTCCGGCACCCAGAGCAACATGAACATGAACGAGGTGCTGGCCAACCGCGGCTCGGAGCTGATGGGCGGCGAGCGCGGCGAGGCGCGCCAGCTGCATCCGAACGACCACGTCAACATGGGCCAGTCCTCGAACGACATCTTCCCGACCGCCATGCACGTGGCGGCCGCGACCGCGGTCGCCAAGGACGTGCTGCCGGCCCTGGCCAGGCTGCGCCAGACCCTGGAGATCAAGTCGCGCGACTTCGCCGACATCGTCAAGATCGGCCGTACCCACCTGCAGGACGCCACGCCGCTGACCCTGGGCCAGGAATTCTCCGGCTACGTGGCCCAGCTCGAGTATTCGGAACAGGCGATCAAGGCTTCCCTGCCCGGCCTGCTGCTGCTGGCCGCCGGCGGCACCGCCGTGGGCACCGGCCTGAACGCCCACCCGGATTTCGCACCGCGCATCGCCGCCGAACTGGGCTCGCGCACCGGCCTCAGCTTCAAGAGCGCGCCCAACAAGTTCATGGCCCTGGCCGGCCACGACGCCATGGTCGCCGCCCACGGCGCGCTCAAGACCCTGGCCACCGCCCTGATGAAGATCGCCAACGATGTGCGCTGGATGGCTTCCGGCCCGCGCTCCGGCCTGGGCGAGATCACGATTCCCGAGAACGAGCCGGGCAGCTCGATCATGCCGGGCAAGGTCAACCCGACCCAGTGCGAGGCGCTCACCATGCTGTGCTGCCAGGTGTTCGGCAACGACGTGGCGATCACGGTCGGCGGCTCGCAGGGCAACTTCGAGCTGAACGTGTTCAAGCCCATGATTGCGCACAATTTCCTGCAAAGCGCGCGGCTGCTGGCCGACGGCATGCGCTCCTTCGACGAGCACTGCGCCAAGGGGATAGCGCCGAACCACGCCCGCATCGGCGAGCTGATGGAAAAATCGCTGATGCTGGTAACCGCGCTGGCGCCGCATATCGGGTATGATCGCGCCGCGCAGATCGCCAAGAAGGCCTCCAGCGAAGGCCTGACCTTGCGCCAGGCCGCGCTGCAGACCGGTTTTGTCGACGAGCAGCAGTTCGACCAGTGGATCGTCCCCATCGAGATGACCCGTCCGGACCGCGTCTGAACACCTACAGGCGGCCTCGGCTATCGTACGCCGCCCTTACCACCCCGAGGATAGAATGCAAAAAATAGTTTTCGATTTGACATCAGAATTCGTCGAGGTCAACCAGCTGCTGAAGCTGGTCGGCCTGGTCGACAGCGGCGGCGCCGGCAAGAACATGGTCGCCAGCGGCGCGGTGTCGGTCGACGGCAAACAGGAGCTGCGCAAGACCGCCAAGATCCGCAGCGGGCAGACCGTCTCGGTCGGCGACCTGCAGATTCGCGTGCAATAAGCCGGCAAAAAAAGCGCAAAAAGCGCGCTGCCGCTGTGTCGGCTATGTTTGCGCGCTAACAAACAAAGCGGGGCTTCCTTGTTTATATTTTAAGACGTCATCAATCGGGCTTAAAAGGTGAAGGCGATGGAAACCCCGGAACAGCATCAGCAGTCGCAAGAGCAGCTGATCGGCGACCTGCGGCTCGTGATCGAGAACGCGGAAGAATTGCTCAAGAATACCGATCACTACACCAGCACGCTGTACCAGAACGCGCGCGCGAAACTGGCGCTGGCGCTGGAAGCGGCCAACGAGGAACTGGCGCGCTTCGAGGACGCCCAGCTGGAGCGCATGATGGCCGCCACCCGCGCCGCCAACGAGCGTTTCCGCGACCGCACCGGCGAAGACCGCATCCTGCGCGCCTTCCACTGATCCAGTCCCCCAGAATTCGCCAGCCTTCCTTCGGCCACGCCTAGCGGACGCCGTCCGCCGCAATCGCGGCCACGGCGCCCAGGCCGAACCAGCGGCGCAGCATTGCGCCCACCTCCGGCAGATCCTCTCCACGTTCTTCCGCATCGGCCAGGGCCGCGTCCAGCGCCGCGGCGATACTATCTCCCGCCGCCAGCCTGCTCAAGGCCAGGTAGTCGGCCCGGCTGATGGCGGTCACCTCCCCTTGCCAGCCCCTGCGCGTGAGCAGCGCATGGCAAGGCGCGTCCAGCGTCTCCGGGAAGGCCGGGCCATTCTCCTGGTGCGCCAGCCACAGTTGCGCCACCTCCCAGCGGCTGTGCAGCAGCGAACAGCCCGGGTGCAGGACCAGCCGCGCATCGGCCAGCCGGGCCGGGTCCCAGCCGGCCAGCGCCTCCACGGCCAGCGGCGTCACGTCGGGCACCTGCCAGGCCAAGTGCAAGGCCCATTCCAGGCGCGCCATGTCGGCCAGCCAGGGCAAGTCGGCGACCGGCGCGAAGCCGTCGAGGAAGACCGCGAACCGGGCGCCGAAGCGGTTTAGGTCAGGGTCTTGCGAAGGATGCGCCTTGCCATAGGCGCGCGCCAGGCCGCCGAAGAATTCCGCGCCGACCAGCTGTTCGACGACGGGATAGGCGTTGGCCAGGGCCCGGCGCCAGTTTTCCGCCAGGTTGCCGCGATAGACGGCCAGCCGCGCCGCATCCACGACCATGTCCGGCGCCGTGGCGGCGGGATCGGCCAGCGCCCTGCCGAAGCCTTCCTGCAGCTCGGCCAGGTCCGGCGCGCCGGCCTGCCCGGCGAGGGTGGCGAGGACTGGGGCGGGCGCTTGTTCCGCCACATCGAACTGCGCTGCGATGGCGCGCGCCTTGTCCGCCTCTTCCAGCAGCACCTCCAGCGGCGGCAGGCCGGTATCCCATTCGATCAGGGAGGGCACTTGCCCGAAGCGCTCCAGCGCCGCGCGGTACAGCGCCCACACCGGCGGCGCGATGGCGGCGCCGTGGTGGTCGATCACTGCCTCCGGCGTCTCGAGGTGGCCGCCCAGGTGGATTTCGCCCACGCTCCCCACGGGCAAGGCGGCGATGGCCGCCAGCGCATCCTCGCCGTGGTTGCGCTGGTTCACATACAGGTTGTTCACGTCGAGCAGGATGCCGCAGCCGGTGCGGCGCGCCAGTTCGGCCAGGAATGCGGCTTCGCTCATGGTGTCGTCCCGGAAGCGCACGTAGCGCGAGACGTTTTCGACCAGGATGCGGCGGCGCAGCAGCTCCTGCACGCGCTGGACGCGGGCGCACAGCAGGCCCAGGGAAGCGGCGTCGAGCCGCAGCGGCAGCAGGTCGTTCAGCTGGCGGTCGGCCAGCGCGCCCCAGCACAGATGCTCGGACACCAGGAAGGGATCGACCGCCTCGACCAGTTCGCGCACCCGCGCCAGGTGGTCCTCGGAAAAGCCGCGCGCCGAGCCGAGCCCCAGGCCGACGCCGTGCAGGCTGAGCGGATAATCCTCGCGCAGGCGGCGCAGCACGTGCCAGTCCCAGCCCGCGCGGGCGAGATGGTTTTCGGAGTGGACTTCGAGCCAGCCGACCGGCTGGCGCTGCGCGAGAAAGGCGCGGACATGCGGCGGGCGCAGCCCGATGCCGACGCCCGCCTGCGGCAGGGACATGCTTACTTGGTGTCCGGGGCCGGCTCGGCCTTCGCCTTGCCCGGCTTGAGCGAGCCGCCCAGCTTGGTGCAGCTGCCCTTGGCGACGAATTTCCATTCGCCCGGATCGTTGTCGGTGGCGGCGGCGCCCATGCAGCCGTGGGTGGCGGTGCCGCAGTCGTTCTGGCCGGCCTTGGCCACGCCGTAGCACATTTCCTGGTCGGCCTTGGGCGTACCCATTTCCTCCTGGCCGGTGGCGTGAACCGGGGCGGTGCAAACGCCGGCCAGGGCGGCGGCGATCAGGGCGTGGCGGTGCGACATGAATATCTCCGGTGGACGAGGCAACACGCCAGTGTCGCCGCGCCGCGCGGGAAAATCAAGCTCAGGCGGTAGTGTTGATCTTGTTGCCCAGGTGCGGCGGCAGGTTGGCGGAAGACGTCGCCTGCACCGCTTCGATCAGCTGGGTGGCCGACGACATCTCGATCTGCTGCGCGCGCTTGAGCACGGCGAGCGCCACTTCCTGGCGGTTGCCGGTTTCGGCGACGCTGGTTGCCAGCTTGGCAATTCCGGTGACATCCATGCTGTTCTCCTGATTCGCCCAATGAGGCGTATCAGCCGTTAACGGCAGCCTTGGCCGGAACTTGAGGGCTGGCGTGGAAGAAGTCGCGCAGCCACGCCAGGACTTGATCCGGCGCATTCAGGTCCAGCCATGCGACGCCCTGCCCCACGTCCGGCGGACGGGGCACGTCGGACACGACCACGGCGATATCGGCATCCTGCGGGTAGAGCGCCGGCTTGCCCAGCGCCGGGCGGAACACTTCCAGCTTGGGCAGCGCCTCCCATTTGTAGCCCTCGACCAGGGTCAGGTCGGCCGGCGCCAGGCGCGCCAGGTGCTCGGCCAGCGAGGGCTCCTCGGCGCCGCGCAGCTCGCGCAGGATCGCCACCCGGTAGGGCGAGGCGATCATGACCTCGGCCGCGCCGGCCATGCGCAGGCGCGCGCTGTCCTTGCGCGGCGGCTCCAGTTCGATGTCGTGGTGGCTGTGCTTGACCACGTTCACGCGGACGCCCTCGGCGGCCAGCCGGCCGACCAGGAATTCCAGCAAGGTGGTCTTGCCGCTGCCGGACCAGCCGACCACGGCCAGCACCCTGCCGCCGCCCTCAATAGCCGACACGGTAGCGGTTGCCACGGTAGTTCATCACGGCCGCCTTGGGCAGGATGCGTTCCAGCACCAGGCCCGGCGCCACCTCCTCGCCTTCGCGGCGCAGCATCTTGTCGACCAGCAGCAGGCGCTCGGCCGCGTTGGGCGAGTAGATATAGCCACCGAAGGCGACCTTCGGGATCTCGCGCTGCAGCGCTTCCGGAAGTTCCTGCAGGCTGCGCACATTGTCTTCCGGCGCAGGCGCCGACGCTACCCGGGCCGGTTCCGGCTGAGGAGCAAGCGCGGCCGGCGCCGGTTCAGGCTTGCGCTCAGGCTTGGGCGGCGCAGGCTCGCGTACCGGCTTCGCCGCCGCGCGCGGCTCCGGATTCGCCGGTGGCGGCGCGATCACCGGCGGCGGCGCGATCGTCACCGGCGGCGCGGCCGCAGGCGCGGCCGGTTGAGCGCTCACCGCCGGCGCAGCCGCCAGCTTGACCGGCTGCTCGGCCGGCGCACGCAGCCACAGGACGGCGGCGCTGGCCACGACGGCGCCCGCGCCCAGTCCGATCAGGAGGGTGCGGTGCTTGCCGCCCGCCGTGCCGGCCGGCGCCGCATAGCTCGGGGCCGGCGCATGGATGGTCGGCGCGTTGCCGAGCTGGCGCTCGGCCTGGGCTTTCTTGAGGGCTTCGAGGATATAGGACATATCAGGGGGTCTTCCCAGCGGCGGCGAGCAGGTGCGGTTCCGGCACGCCGGACAGCTGGTTGAGACGCATGTAGGTGCGCGGCCCGGCGACGCCGTCCGCCTTCAGGTTCTGGGCCGCCTGGAAGGCGCGCAGCCATTCCCTGGTGCGCGCGTCGAAAGGCTGGTCGGCGCCGGGCGAATCAGCCTTGTTCAGGGTGGCCAGGCTGGTGGCGAGCCAGTCGACGTCCGGCCCGCGGTCGCCTTCGGCCACCTGGTCGCGGAAGGCGCGCGGCACGCGCCAGAAGGTCGTGAATTCTCCGCCGAAGCGGTTGATGAAGGTGGCCAGGTCGACGCGCTCGCGCTTGCCGTCCGCCTCCAGCGTGACGCTGGCGGCATCCATGCCGACCAGCACCGCATAGCCGGTGCGCGGCCCCTCGTGCAGGGTCACCACGGCCGGCCGGTCGAGCAGGCGCAGTTCGTACAGGCCGCCCCTGCCCTGGTGGCAGCGCAGGTTCAGGCGCAACGCCGCTTCGCAGGGCTGGCCGCCCGCGAGCGGCTCGCCCCACAGCGCGGCCAGCGCGCGCAAGGCGTCGTGTTCGCTCTCCTGGACCGGGACGGCGACAGCGGCGGGCGAGGAGGTTTTCACAGGCACGGCCCGCGCCGGCGGAGCGGCGGCCACGGCCGGATTCACCTCTGGCTGCGGCAGCATCTGCCAGGCGGCTGCCGCGCTCAGGGCGGCGCCCGCCAACAGGCCGCCCGCGAGCATCGGCCAGTGCGCGGCGGGACGCGGCGCCGGCGCCTCGCCGGCAAACACTTCCTGCGCCGACTTCTGCAGGATGCGGCGCGTGACCTGCGGGCTGTTCTCGACATAGGCGCCGAGCAGCGCGCGGTCGCACAGCAGGTTGATCCGGCGCGGCACGCCCTGCGTCAGGCGGTGGATCTGCGGCGTCAATGCCGAGGGAATCGGCGCGCCGACGGCCCCCGCCACCGCCAGGCGGTGCGCGATGTAGGCGCCGGTTTCCTGCTCCGACAGCGGGCCGAGGTGGTAGCGCGCGATCACGCGCTGGGCCAGTTGCTCGAGTTCCGGGCGCGCCAGCATGCTGCGCAGTTCCGGCTGGCCGATCAGGATAATCTGCAGCAGCTTGCGCTCGCTGGTTTCGAGGTTGGTCAGGAGGCGCAGCTGCTCCAGCACCTCGGGCGCCAGGTTCTGGGCCTCGTCGATCACC
Organism: Massilia sp. AB1; assembly: GCF_018119385.1. Taxonomy (NCBI): domain Bacteria; kingdom Pseudomonadati; phylum Pseudomonadota; class Betaproteobacteria; order Burkholderiales; family Oxalobacteraceae; genus Massilia; species Massilia sp. AB1. The sequence goes on from NZ_JAGKSG010000057.1 coordinate 7,332, forward strand.
AGCACGTTGTTCAGGCCCTGGGCGTGCGCCTCCAGCAGGTAGCGGTTGATGGCGTCGACATAGCCCTTCACGCCGAAGGGCGACGGCCCGGCCGGCGGCAGCGCGATGTGGAATTCGTCGCACACCGTGAGCAGCAGCTCTTCCACCGTCAGCTTGGGATTGAAGATATAGGCCAGGCGGCAGTTCTCGGGAACCTGCTCGATGAAGCAGCGGCACACCGTGGTCTTGCCGGCGCCGATCTCGCCGGTGAGCAGCACGAAGCCGCCGCCGCTGCCGATGCCGTACAGGAGATGGGCCAGCGCCTCGCGGTGGCGCTCGCTCATGAACAGGTAACGCGGATCGGGCGCGATCGAGAAGGGGTCCTGCTTCAGCTGGAAGAAATGTTGGTACATGCGTCGCTAGCGTCCTGGCGGCTGCGGTTTGAACTTTGCGCAGTATATTTTGCTTTTGTCATTCATGTACGCGATCGTGCTGCCGGGATTCGACTTTCGCAAGGGGAAGGGCGAACCGTCCTGGGCGCGGAAAGGGATGCCGGCCCGGGCGCGCACCGACTTTTCCAGCTCTTCCGGGGTGCTGTCGGTGATGGCGCCGACGAACACGATCTCGCTGCTGTCGTCGCTGACCATCACCTCGCGCACTTTGGCGCCCCACAGGGTGGCGTCGGTGCGGAACCAGTACGCCCCGCCTTCGCGCTTGTAGGAAGGGCCGAAGGCCTGGGTCAGGTAGGAGTGGAAATATGCATTGTCGAGCTGGCTGCGGCACAGCAGCGCGCTGCCGATCACGGGGCCGAAGGTCGAGGGCGCCGCCTGCGCGTGCGCGCACGCCAGCCCGACGGCGGCGCATGCAACATGGGTAAGAACAGCTCGGACCTGGTGGCGGATCACGGGAAGACACTCGTTCGACAATCCATCCATTATGGGCCAAGCGCAGGCCAATGGCGACAGGCGGCCGCAGCGGCCCAGCAGCTCATCCCGAAAATTTGCGTTTTACACCACGTTTTTGTGCGTCTGTCGTTTTCCCCAAGCGGCGTCGCCGGCCCTGCCCTATCGTTCAGGCTCCCCCTCGATCCTGTCGCCCAGAACACGATGAACACCGCCATCAAGCACACTCTCCTGGCCGCCGCCATCGGCGCCGGCTTCCTTGCCACCCGGGTCAGCTACGCCGAGCAGCCGCCCGCAGGCGCGGTCACCGAACAGCGCACGGTCGGCGCCTTCAGCGCGATCGAGCTGTCCGGCCCCTACCACGTGGTGGTGCGCGCCCAGGGCCGTCCGGGCATCGAGCTGAGCGGCGAGCGCAAGCAGCTCGACGAGGTCGAGACCGTCCTGCGCGGCGACACCCTGGTGGTGCGCCCGGTGCAGCGCAACGGCTTCCAGTTCAGCTTCGGCAAGCGCCGCGACAGCGTGGTCATCCACATCACCGCCGGCCAGCTGAACAGCCTCAAGATGTCCGGCAGCGGCGACGTCGAGCTCGACCACGTGAGCGGCGACCGCTTCGCCCTCAGCGTCGACGGTCCGGGCGACCTGGAAGCCTCCGGCGCGGTGCGCGAGCTGAGCGTGCGCGTGAGCGGCAGCGGCGACGCCGACCTGCACCGGATCAAGGCGGCCAACGTCGAGCTGAGCATGTCCGGCCCCGGCGACGTGCACCTGTCCGGCGTCGGCAACGAACTGGTGGCCAACCTGAGCGGCTCGGGCGACCTCGAAGGCGACGACCTGCGCCTGGCGCGCCTGCAGGCCCGCCTCAGCGGTCCGGGCGGCATGAAACTGAACGGCAGCAGCCGCGAAGTACGCGCCGAAGTCAGCGGTTCGGGCGACTTCCAGGCCTGCTCGCTGGCGGCGGAGACCGTGAGCACGGTGCAGCACGGCCCGGGCAACGCCTGCGTGGGCGGCGCCATCCGCAAGCTCGACGCCCTGATCACCGGTTCGGGAGAGCTGAACGCGGCCGGCCTGCAGGCCAGGACGGCCGTGGTGCGCATGGACGGGCCGGGCAACGCCACCCTCAGCGGCAGCGTGGGCGAACTGAACGCGATCCTCACCGGTTCGGGCGACCTGGACGGTGAAGGCCTGAAGGTCAGGAAGGCCGTGGTCAAGAGCCAGGGGCCGGGCACGGTGGAGCTGGCCAAGGTCGACGACACCCTGGACTGCGAGCTGCGCGGCTCGGGCGACCTGACCGCGACCATGTCGGGCAAGCGCCTGCTGCTCAGGATGAGCGGCCCGGGCAGCGCCCATATCGACGGCAAGGTCGACCTGGTGCGCGCCCAGAGCAGCGGCTCGGGCAGCCTGGAAGGCCGCAAGCTGTTGGCCGGCCGCGCCGACATCGCGGTGCGCGGTCCGGGCACGGCGGCCGTCAACGTCGCCGGCCGCGAGCGCCATCAGAGTGCGCAGTTGCTGGTGGTCGACCGCAGCGGCAGCCGGCAGTCGGCGCAGTACGCGCCGCAGTAAGCTAACGGCAGGGTCGGCGGCAATCGGGCGAAAGCCGGTTTATGGGCTGTCGTCGGAGATGTGTCTTAGTACTTCTTCCAGTTCTCTCTCGAAGGCCGTGCGATCGTTTGCATTGATCCAGAGGACCCAGCCTAAGGCGAGAAGTGGAAGGATTGAGCAAATCAATATAGTAATCATGGCGCCGCCTGTTGGAATCGGACCTGCTGCTGGACCCTCGAGCAGGACTTCGGAGCGAACGTCCTGCACTCTTTAACCTCAGGCCGCAGCCGCTTCGGCCAATACCGCCTGCACCTCCGCCGGTTGCGCCGGCTTGAGCAGGTGATGATCGAAGCCGGCCTCGCGCGAGCGCGCCCGGTCCTCGGCCGCGCCCCACCCCGTTAGCGCCGCCAGCAGAACGTCCCGCATGCCAGGCAGTTCGCGCATGCGGCGCGCCGCCTCGTAGCCATCCATGCGCGGCATGCCGATGTCCAGGAACACCAGCTCCGGATGGAAGCCGGCCGCCACTTCCAGCGCGTTGACGCCGTCGTAGGCGGTACGCGTCTCGTGTCCCGCGATCTGCAGCAGCGAGCAGAGCGAATCGGCCGCATCGGCGTTGTCGTCCGCCACCAGCACGCGCAGGCGCCGGCCCGCCCCTGCCGCTTGCGGCAGCTCCGTGCGATGACCCGCATCGGCCGCCTGCCCCGCCAATGGCAGGCGCACCGTGAAGAGGCTGCCCTGCCCCGGCCCCGCGCTGACCGCCGTCACCGAGCCGCCATGCAGTTCCACCAGGCGGCGCACCAGCGACAGCCCGATGCCCAGGCCGCCGGCAGAGCGGTCGATGCTGCGCGCCACCTGCGAGAACATCTCGAACACCGCCCCCAGCGATTCCGGCGCGATGCCGATGCCGTTGTCCGCCACCTCCACCTCGGCCACGCCATCCAGCACGCGCGCCGTGATGGCGATGTGCCCGCCGGCCGGCGTGTACTTGGCCGCGTTCGACAGCAGGTTGCTGAGCACCTGGCTGATGCGCACCGCATCGGCCTCGATCGGCATCGGCGCGCCGGGCAGCTCCAGGTCCAGCGTATGGCCGGCGCCGTCGATCAGCGGCTGGCTGGTCTCGACCGCGGTGCCGATCACCTCGCGCAGGTCGACCAGGCTCTTTTGCAGCACCAGCTTGCCGCTCGAGACGCGCGCGATATCCAATAGATCGTTGATCAGGTGGACCATGTGGTTCACCTGGCGCTCCATCATCTCGCGCACGCGCAAGCTCACCGCCGGGCTGGCGCTCATGCGCAGGATCTCCAGGCCGTTCCTCACCGGCGCCAGCGGATTGCGCAGCTCGTGCGCGAGCGTGGCCAGGAATTCCGACTTGCGCCGGTCGGCGTCGCGCAGGGCCTCGGTCGAGCGCACCCGCTCGATGTGGGCCCAGCAGCGCTCCACCACCGCCTCGACCAGCGCGATCTCGCCCGCCGTCCAGGCGCGCGGCGTGTCCTGGTGCACGGCCATCATGGCCACCAGCTTGCCGCCCTTCACCAAGGGGCAGCAGATGATGGCCTTGATGCCGATCTGGTTGAACATCTCGTAGCCGTCGCCCGAGGCCAGCTCGGTGTCGACGTCGCCGATCAGGAGCGTGCGGCCGACCCGCAGGTTGTCGCGGGCGCGCGAGCCGAACAGGTCGAGCGAGTACACGCCGGCGGTCGAGATGGCGCCCGGCACGGTCCAGTCGTGGCGGATGGTGAAGCGGTCGTTGTCCGCCTCCAGGTCGGCATAGGCCACGCGCGTGACCCCCAGGTGCTCGCCCAGCAGCCGGGTGGCTTCTTGCATGATGGCTTTCGGCTCGGCCGCGATGCGGGTCGCCTCGCCGATCGCGTCCAGCAGGCGCAGGCGCTCCTCGACCTGGCGCCGCTCGGTGATATCGGCGCCGGTGGCCGCGACCGACAGCAGCTCGCCGCGCGAACCGGTGACCGGCGTGAACACGACATCGGTCCAGCGCCGGCTGCCGTCGGCGATGAAGTAAGGCAGCTCGTGGCGCACGGTGGCGCCCTGTGCCGCGCTGGCCACGCTCGCACGCACGGTGTCCATCAGCGCCGCCGAGCCGTTCCACCAGCCGCATTCCCAGAACGGCCGCCCCAGCACGTCCTCGCGCCGGTAGCCGCAGGCATCCAGGGCGACCTGGTTGACCTCGAGCACCCGGCCGTCCAGCGACATCAGGGCCGCGTAGTGGGTGCCCTGCTCGAAGAAAGTGCGGAACAGCGCGTTGGCCTCGGCCGTCACGAGCGCGGCGTCGCGCTCCTGCAGCGACACCATCTTGCTGGTGGTCTCGGCGCAGACGCAGAATACGCCCGCCACCGCTCCGGCCTCGTCGCGCAGGGGCGTGGCCGAGAACGAGGCGTACATCTCTTCCGCGTAGCCATTGCGGCGCAGGACGAACAGGCGGTCTTCTCCATGGCTGGGACGGCCCTGCAGCACGCCTTCCAGCAGGGGACCGACCGTGTCCCAGACCTCGTGCCAGACCTCGGCGAAGGGCTGGCCCAGCACCTGTTCGGGGTCCGCGGCGCGGGCGCCGAGGATGTCGCGGTAGCCGTCGTTGAACAGCAGATGCAATCCGGCGCCCCAGGCAATGTACATCGGCTGGATGGAGCCGAGCATGATGCCGACCGCGGTGCGCAGCGGCTGCGGCCACTGCTCCAGGGGGCCGAGAGGCGTCGCGCTCCAGTCCCTGGCGCGCAGCAGCGCGCCCATCGCGCCGCCGCCGGCGGCAAAGTCGAGACGCGGGTCGGGTTCGCTCGCGGACTGGTGGTTCTGCATCGTGTTCTGGTTCCGTCAATCAATGCCTGCTGGGTAGCGCAGACGCCCGGAACGATAACACTTTCACCAGAAACGCGTTGCCAGCCTTAGCTCGCCTGGTGCTGGAACCAGCGGCGGCTGGACTCGTCCGCGGGGAAGAAGGTTTCCAGGCGCAGCTCGTGCACGGTGACGTCGTGCGGCGTGCCGAGGGTGGTGATGGCCGTGAACAGGTTCAGCTCCACGCCGTCCTTGCACAGCGTCAGGGGCAGGAAAGGCAGCGCGAGCCGGTCCAGGTTGGGCAGCGCGGCCGCTTCGGCGATGCCGGGCAGCGCCGTCAGCTCGTCCAGCAGCTGCGCCGCCTCGCTGCCCGGGCCGTCGCCCATGGCTTCGCGCTGTACCCAGTGCAGCAGGTCGCCGCACACCAGCTGCCAGTTGGCCAGCGCTGGACGCAGGCCGTTCGGGTCGAGCGTCGTCCGCAGCACGTTGATCGACCCGTCGCGCGGGATCGGCGCGTGCTCCGGCATGCCGAGGAAGAAGCGCAGCATGCGCGCCGCGGGATCGTTGAGCATGACCAGGTTCCACAAGCGGTCGACCACCAGGGCCGGGTAAGGCGACTGCTGCTGCAGCATGAAGTCGAGGGCCTGCTTGACCGCGTCCAGGTCCGGGTCCGACAGGCTGCGCTCGCGGTAGGCCGGCGCGAAGCCGGCCGCCAGCAGCATCGCGTTGCGCTGGCGCAGCGGGATGTCCAGCACCAGCCCGAGCTTGAGGATCAGGTCCTTGCCGGGCTGGGCGCGGCCGGTTTCGAGAAAGCTCAGGTGGCGCTGCGAGATGCCGCTGTCCGCCGACAGGCGCAGCTGGCTGATGCCGCGCTTGCCGCGCCAATAGCGCAAGGCTGCCGCGAAATCGCTGAAGTACTGCGCGCCTGCCGGGCTGGCGACGGTGTCCATGCTGCCTCCTTTTACTGGTCCAGCCGATTGTGGCCGATCGAACGGATGAACTCAAGCAGGTCGGCATTGACCCGGTCGCGGTGGGTGAGGAACATGCCGTGCGGCCCGTCCTCGTACAGCTTGAGGGTGGCGTCCGGCAGCAGGCGCGCGGTCGGGTGCGCGGTCAGGCCTGGCGGCGCGCTGGCGTCGCGGCCGCCGGCGATCAGGAGCACCGGGACATCGACCCGCGCCAGGTCCGGGCGGAAGTCCTCCTGCGCCAGCGCGCGGTTGCATTCGCACAGCGCATGCAGCGAAGCGCTCATGGCCATGGTGCGCAGCCAGGCCCGGGTGCTCTCCCCCGCTCCCGGCACGAAGGGCTCCATGTTCTCGTCGATCCAGCCGGCGAAGTCGTGCACCAGCTGGCGCCGCACCGCCGCGCACACCTCGCCGGCCATGCCGTCCGGGTTGTCCGGGGTCTGCAGGAGGAAGGGCGTCATCGGCGCCAGCAGGGCCGCGCCACGGATGCGCGCGCCGCCATGGCGGCTGAGGTAGCGCACGATCTCGCCGCAGGCCATCGAGTGGCCGACCAGGGTCGCGCCCGAGAGATCGAGGGCGTCGATCACGGCCGCGATGTCGTCGGCCAGGGTGTCGAAGTCGTAGCCGCGCCCCGGGTCGGACGAGCGGCCGTGGCCGCGGCGATCGAAAGCGATCACGCGGTAGCCCGCCTCCACCAGGGCCATCATCTGGATGTTCCAGGAATCGGAAGCCAGCGCCCAGCTCGCGACGAACAGTACCGGCTTGCCCGCGCCCCAGTCGCGGTAGAACAGGTCGGCGCCGGACTTGGTGCGCACGATATTCGGGATGCCGCACAGGGCGCCATAAGGAACGAGCGGATTCATGACGCGCTCCTTTCAGGCGACGTGGTCGAGGAAGCCGGTGACGGTCGCCAGGCGGCCGTCGCTGCTCAGTGTCGCGACATCGGTACCGCGGGCCGCCACCTTGCCCTCCGGCCCGTTCAGGCTCCAGGAAAAGCGCACTACATCGTTGTGGCCGTCCGGCGTGCCGCTCAGTTCGAAGCGGTGGCCGGGGAAGTGCTGCTGGGCGCCGGCGATCAGGCCATCGATGCCGTCGTGGCCGGCGCCCTGCATCATCGGATCGAGGTAGCGTGCGTGGGGAGCGAACAGTGCGGCCACCAGGGCGCGGCGCGCGGCGGCGTCGCGTTCGTTCCAGGCGCTGAGGTAGTGCTGGGCGATCGAGTGTGCGTGTTCCATGGTCTTCTCCGGTTGCTTGAGTGGTGTGCTGCAATGGGTCCCATTCTCGGCAAACCGGTCAGCGGGGGCGATTACCTCCCAGGTAATCACGCACCTGACAATACCAGAAACAATACCAATTATTTTCTCTGCAAAATCAAACGTTTATGCACATAACCTGCGGCTATTCGGCTATATCTGCAAAGGAAATTTGCATACCAGTTAAATACCTGTTGACATCGCCGCAGGGCCTGCCTATAGTGCGACCACCTCCCCCGGCTCTCACAACACCATGATCGACTATCTCATCGGCGTCGATGGCGGCGGCACCGGCACGCGCGTGCGGCTGGCGCGCGCCGACGGTACCGAACTCGCCCAAGCTTCCAGCGGCCCATCCGGCCTGCGCAACGGCACGGCCACGGCTTGGAACGCAATCAATACAGCCGTCGCCCAAGCCTTCGCCGCAATCGGCATCGGCGCCATTCCCATGCAGTCCTGCGCCATCGGCCTGGGCCTGGCGGGTGTGCACAACAAGGAATGGGCGGCGGCCTTCAGCGCGGCCAATCCCGGCTATGCCGCCTTCGTGCTCGACACCGACGGCTTCTCGACCCTGATGGGCGCCCACCAGGGCCGTCCCGGCGCCATCGTGGCGATCGGCACCGGCAGCGTGGGCGAAGCGCTGCGCGCCGACGGCCAGCGCGTGGAAGTGGGCGGCTGGGGCTTCCCGGCCGGGGACGAGGCCAGCGGCGCCTGGATGGGCCTGCGCGCGCTGAACCACATCGAACAGGTCATGGACGGCCGCGCCGCGGGCGGCGAACTGGCGCGCGACGTGATCGCGGCCTGCGGCGGCAGCCGCGACGCGGTCCAGGTCTGGCTCGGCAAGGCCACCCAGGCCGATTACGCCGGCCTGGCGCGCTTCGTGGTGGCGCACGGCCCGGCCGACCCGGTGGCCCTCGCCATCCTCGAACACGCGGGCCGCGAAGTGGCCAGCATCGCACGCGCCCTCGACCCCACCGGCACCCTGCCCCTGTCGCTGTGCGGCGGCCTGGGCGAACCGCTGCGCACCTACCTGCCGGCCGACACCCTGGCGCGCTGCAGCCCGCCGCACGGCGACTCCGCCGCCGGCGCGCTGCGCATGATCGAACTGCATCTCAAGGAAACGCACTCATGAAGGGCAACATCCTCACTCCCGACGGCTGGATTTACGGCGAGCTGCGCCACGGCGTGCTGATCGACGCCGTCGACGGCGCACCGGCCGACCCCGACAGCAACGGCGACGACTACATCCTGCCCGGCTTCATCGACGTGCACGTGCACGGCGGCGCCGGACGCGACATGATGGAAGGCGGCGACGCCCCGCACGTGATCGCCGCCCTGCACGCGAAGCACGGCACCACCAGCCTGCTGGCCACCACCATGACCGCGCCGCTGGAAGACATCCGCCAGGCCCTGGACGCCATCGGCGCCGCCTGCCGCGCGCGCGGCAAGAAGGAAGCGCGCATCCTCGGCGTGCACCTGGAAGGCCCCTACATCAACTCGGGCAAGCTGGGCGCCCAGCCGCCCTTCGCGCGCGAGGCCACCCTCGACGAAGTGAAAAGCTTCGACGACCAGGCGCCGATGCGCCTGATCACCGTGGCGCCCGAGATCGACGGCCACATGGACCTGGTGCGCCAGCTGGCCAATGCCGGCATCCGCGTCCAGATCGGCCACACCAACGGCGACTACGAGGTCGGCGTGCAGGCGCTGGAGCACGGCGCTGCCGGCTTCACCCACCTGTTCAACGCCATGCCCGGCCTGCACCACCGCGACCCAGGCATGGTGGGCGCCGCGCTGGCGCATGCCGAATACGCCGAGATCATCCCCGACCTGCTGCACGTGCATCCGGGCGCGATCAGGACCGCGCTGCGCTGCATTCCCAAGCTGTTCTGCGTGACCGATTCCACCGCCGCCGCCGGCATGCCCGACGGCGAGTACATGCTGGGCCGCCAGGTGGTCCACAAGTGCATGGGCGGCGTGCGCCTGGCCGACGGCACCCTGGCCGGCAGCACCCTGACCATGGACCAGGCGCTGCGCAATCTTGTGAAAATCGGCCTGACGCTCGAGGAAGCCTGCCTGCGCGTGTCCACCAATGCCGCCGACTACCTCGGCGAGACCCGGCGCGGACGCCTCGCGCCGGGCTGCCATGCCGATTTCGTGGTGCTCGACCGCGAATTGAATATCAAAGCCGTCTATATCGAAGGAGAAGCCTTGTGACCACTTCCCTGATGCTCCAGGAAGCCTTGTCCGCCAGCGAATGCGTGGCCCTGCAACTGTCGCAAGACCAGGACCGCTATGCGGCGCTCGGCCGCACGCTGCGCTCGACCAGCTTCCACAGCGCCGTCACGGTCGCACGCGGCAGCTCGGACCACGCCTCGAACTACCTGGCCTACCTGATCATGGCGCGCATGGGCCGCCTGGTGACCTCGCTGCCGATGTCGCTGATCACGCTGTATAAATCGCCGCTGATCACGCGCGACACCCTGGCCGTGTCGATTTCGCAGTCGGGCCAGAGCCCTGACGTGGTCGAGCCGATCCGCTACTTCCGCGACGGCGGCGCCACCACGGTGGCCCTGGTCAACGACACCTCCTCGCCGCTGGCGGAAGCCGCCGAATGGGCCATGCCCCTGCATGCGGGCAAGGAGCAGAGCGTGGCCGCGACCAAGAGCTTCATCACCAGCCTGGTCGCGGGCGCACGCCTGGTGGCGGAATGGCAGGACGATCCGGAGCTGAAGGATGGTATCGCCGCCCTGCCCGAGTCGCTGGCCAAGGCGGCCCAGGCTGACTGGTCGCCCGCGCTCGACGTGCTGGCCCCCGCCCGCAACATCATGGTGGTCGGCCGCGGCATCAGCTTCCCCATCGCCCTGGAGTCGGCCCTCAAGTTCAAGGAGACCTCGGCCCTGCAGGCCGAAGCCTTCTCCGGCGCCGAGATCAAGCACGGCCCGATGGCCCTGATCGAGGAAGGCTATCCGCTCCTGATCTTCGCCACCCGCGGCCCGGCCCAGGCTGGCCTGGTGGCCCTCGCCGACGAGATGCGCGGCCGCGGCGCGCGCGTGCTGCTCGCCGCGCCCGAGGACATCGCCAGCCGCGACCTGACCCTCCCGACGGCGGCGATTCCCGACCTCGATCCGATCGCGGCGATCCAGGCCTTCTACGTGATGGCGGCTAAGCTCTCGAAGGCCCGCGGCCTCGATCCGGACCGTCCCCGCCACCTGAGCAAGGTCACCAAGACCAACTGACATGGACAATTACCTTCAATTAGCCGGCCAGCTGATGATGGTGCGGCTGTTCGGCACCGAACTCGACGCCGGCACGGACGCCTTCCTGCGTGCGCACAAGGTGCGCGGCGCCTGCCTGTTCCGCCAGAACATGACGGACGCGGCGCAGCTGACCCGCTTCACGAGCGCGCTGCGCGATGCGATGGGGCTTGACGCCCTGATCGCCCTCGACCAGGAAGGCGGCGCCGTGGTGCGCTCGACCTGGGTGCCGGCGCCGCCGTCGGCGATGGCGCTGGGCGCGGCCAACGATCCGCAGCTGGCGCGCGAAGTCGGCGCGGCCGTGGCGCGCGCGGTGCGCGCCCTCGGCTTCAACTGGAACTTCGCGCCGGTGCTGGACCTGAACAACAACCCGCACAACCCGGTGATCGCCGAGCGCTCCTTCGGCGCCGATCCCGAGCAGGCCACGCGCATTGCCCTGGCCTGGATGGAAGGCAGCGAAAGCGAAGGCGTGGCCTGCTGCGTGAAGCACTTCCCCGGCCACGGCGACACCCATGTCGACTCGCACCGCGACCTGCCGACGGTGGACAAGCCTTTGCCGGAACTGGAGCGCTTCGAATTCGCGCCCTTCCGCATCGCGTCACCCCATGCGCCGGCCGTGATGACCGCCCACATCGTGTATCCGGCCCTCGATCCGGTGAACCCGGCCACGATGTCGCACGCGATCCTGACCGGCATCCTGCGCCGGCAGTTCGGCTACCAGGGCGTGATCATCACCGACGGCATGGACATGCATGCGATCGCGCACCGCTACGGCGCCGGCCAGGCGGCCGTCAACGCCCTGGTCGCGGGCGCCGACATGGTAATGGCGATCGGCTCGCGCGAGACGCAAGAGGAAACCGTGCACGCCATCGCCCAGGCGATCCGCGACGGCGTGCTGCCGCTGGCGGAAGTCGAAGCCCGCCTGGCGCGCCTGTCGGCCCTGGCCCAGGCCCATCCGGCCGGCCCGGTCAGCTATGCGACCGAGCATGACGACCGCGCATTGATGGCGCGCGCCTGGCGCGCAGGCCTCACCGCATTGGGCCAGCCGCAGCGCCCGGCACGCGGCGCCAAGCTGCGGCTGGTGGCGCGCCAGGACGTGGTCAGCGACGGCGTATCGGAAGCCGGCGTGCCGGCGGCGAACATCGCCGGCGCGCTGGGGCGCCTCTACGATGTCGAGATGGTGACCTTCGCCGATGCGGAAAGCTTCGACTGGAGCGCCCTGCCCCAGGACGGCCGCTTCACGATCCTGGCCTCGACCTCGCGCCGCCGCTACGGACCGCACGCGCGTGCGACCTGGCTGCCTGACTTGCACATTGCGCTGTGGAACCCGTATCAGGCGCTCGATTTCGACGCCCCGGCCCTGATGACCTATGGCTTCGCGCCGCCGGCGCTGGAGGCGGTGGTCGCCTGGCTGGCGGGCGAGGCCGATGCACCGGGCATTTGTCCGGTGCCCGGCTTCGGCGGCGGACCAGTCACGGAGTCCGCGATGCAGTAAAGAAAGAGGCGCCGCGCGCCTCTTTTTTTTCGTGGGCGGATCAACCAATCCGGCGGCTCGGGCGTTAGAGGGCAAGCGCGCCGCAGGGTCCGCGCGACGTTTGAGGTAACGCTATGTAACCGAACACGTGCGCACGCCCGCCATGCGGCACAATTGCCGAGCCTGAAAATGGCAGTTTTATGGGACAATGCACGCTTTGTCCGAGATTGGCATTTTCTCTACATTGCCAAAAGCAAATGTAGTACCTGTGTCTCGCTCACTTTTTGTCTTGATTGAAGGATACTCCATGTCCCAGTTCCGTCTTGCCCGCCTCTGCCTGATGCTGGCCGCCGTTGGCCTGTCGTCCTCGGCTCTGATGCCCAGCGCCCACGCCCAGCAAAAGACCGATGCGCCGGCGGCCGCCGCAGCGCCTGCGGAGACCGTCCGCCCCGAGCTGTTCAAGCTGCTCGACCCGGCCGCGATGAAGCCGCTGATGGATGCGAAGAACTACGCGGAAATCCAGAACCGCATCACCCAGGCGGAAGCGATCCAGAACCGTACGCCTTACGAGGAATACGTGCTGAACCGCATGAAGATCTCGCTGGGTTCGCTTACCAACAACAACGCCATCCTGCTGCCGGCCCTGGAGTCCGTGATCAACTCGGGCCGCCTGAAGCCGAACGAGCAGGCCGACTTCATCCAGGCCGTGGCCAACACCCACTACAACGGCAAGGAATACGCGAAGGCGATCGAATGGTTCAAGCGCTACCAGAAGGAAAGCCCGACGCCTGAGAAAGTGCGTCCGGCCCTGATCCGCTCGTACTACCTGCTCGGCGACTACGCCAACGCCAAGACCGAACTGATGCCGGTGATCGCCGATGCGGAAAAGGCCGGCAAGGCCCCGAGCGAGGAAGACCTGCGCCTGCTGGCCTCGGCGGCCAACAAGGTCAAGGATGACGCCGCCTACCTGGCCGGCCTGGAAAAGCTGGTGTCCTACTACCCGACCGACGACTTCTGGACCGACCTGCTGAACCGCGGCGTGGCGCGCCAGAAGGGCTTCGACGCCCAGACCAACATGGTCAACGTGTTCCGCCTGGAACTGGCTGCCACCAAGCAGATGGCGCCGGAAGAGTACGTCAACCTGGCCGAGCTGTCGCTGCGCGACGGCTTCCCGGCTGAAGCCAAGAAGGCGATGGACGCCGGCTTCGCCGCGGGCGTGCTGGGCAAGGGTTCGAACGCCAAGTCGCACACCGCGCTGCGCGACAAGGCCGCCAAGCAGGCTGCCGACGACGCCAAGACCATCGCCGCCGGCGAAGCGAACGCGGCCAAGGCCAAGACCGGCGCCGGCCTGGTCAACCTGGGCTGGGCCTACGCCACCATGGACCAGGCGGACAAGGGCATCGGCTTCATCCAGCAAGGTATCGCCAAGGGCGGCCTGAAGAACGCGGAAGAAGCCAAGCTGCGCCTGGGCATGGCACAGGTGCGCGCAGGCAAGACCGCCGATGCGATCAAGACCTTTGAAGGCATCAAGGGCGGCGCCGGCGCGGGCGACCTGGCCAAGTACTGGATCGTGCTGCTGAACCAGCAGCAGCGTGGCGGTGCGCAGCAGACTGCGGCCCAGTAATTCTCTGCTGGCTGCTGTGATGGGAAGCCGGGCTTGATGCCCGGCTTTTTGTTTTTGGGGGCGTTCGTGCAAACTTGGGTTCCGGCCTTCGCCGGAACGACGGTCTTCGGACCATCGGCGAACTCAAACAACGTCATCCCGGCGGAGGCCGGGATCCAAGTTCTGCCCGCATACCCACCACCTCTTTTTATCCAACAACGTGCGCCCCCGTACATAGCCCCAGCCAAGCCCAACGCATAATCCCCCCGTTCACACCGGAGGCGTCATGACAAGCGTACGCAAAGGCCAGGCTCCCGCCAAACTGGGGCGCGACGAATTCCACCTGCGCTTCCGCCGCGCCTTCTACGACCCCGCCTACGACAAGGTCGAGGATGCCCTGGACGCCATCGAGGAAGTCGCCTGGGACGCCTACACCAACGGCCGCAAGGCCCCGCGCACCGTCAAGGCCGGCCCCGGCTTCGCCGACCCGGACTACGACCTCTCCATCGAATGGAAGGAAGCCCGCGACCGCCTGCTCGCCGCCGAAGCGCGCCAGAAGGACCCGGCCACCAGGGACCGCATCCTCTTGATCAACGGCGCCGCGCGCAACGACGGCAGCTGCCCCGGCGAGATCTCGAAATCCTGGCGCCTGACCATGCTCGCGCGCGACAGCTTGCTGGAACAGGGTGTCGAGGCCGACGTGCTCGACCTGAGCCTGCTCATCTCCGACTACGACCGCCACATCCATCCCTGCAAGGGCTGTGTCTCGACCGCCATGCCGCTCTGCCACTGGCCCTGCAGCTGCTACCCGAACCACGCCGAGCGCCAGACCGGCGACTGGATGAACGAGATTTATGAGCGCTGGGTGCTGGCGCACGGCGTCATCATCGTCACGCCGGTCTACTGGTACCAGGCCCCGGCCGTGCTCAAGCTGATGATCGACCGCCTGGTGTGCGCCGACGGCGGCAATCCCGATCCAACCTCGACCCAGGGCAAGAAGCCGGAGATCGCCAAGGACATCGAGCGCGCCGGCTGGGACTACCCCAAGCACCTGGCCGGCCGCGCCTTCGGCCTGGTGGTGCACGGCGACGTGGCCGGCATCGAGGGCACGCGGCGCGCGCTGTCGGACTGGCTCAACTGGATGGGACTGGTCGACTCGGGCAGCTTCGGCCAGCTCGACCGCTTCGTCGGCTACTACGAATCCTATGCCGACAGCCACGAGGCGCTCGACCGCGACACGGCCATGCAGGAAGAAGTGCGCAACGTGGCGCGCGCGGTGGCCGAGGCCGTGCGCGAAGTGCGCGCGGGACGGGTGCGGGTGGTCTGCCACGGCCTGAAGGACCCGCGGCCGAAATAGGCTTTGCTATCATGCGCGGCATGACTCCCCTCGCCCAACTGATGTACAACATCGCCGGCACCGCCAAGCTGCCGCTTTACGAGCAGCTCCAGCGCGCCTTGCGCCAGGCGATCGACGAAGGCGCCTTCGGCCCGGCGGCCGCGCTGCCGGCCGAACGCCAGCTGGCGGCGGAACTGGGCATCTCGCGCATCACGGTGCGCAAGGCCATCGACGGACTGGTGGAGGAAGGTTTGCTGGTGCGGCGGCCGGGATCGGGCAATTTCATCAACACCCGCATCGAGAAGAACTTCGCCAAGCTCACCTCGTTTTCCGAGGACATGCGGGCGCGCGGGCGGACGCCGCGCAGCGAATGGCTGAAGCGTTCGGAAGGCCTGGTGACTCCGGAGGAAGCGCTGCGCCTGCGCTTGTCGCCGGGGACGCCGGTGTACCGCTTCAACCGTATCCGCTTCGCCGACGAGGTGCCGATGTGCCTGGAGTACGCGACCATCGCAGCCTTCGCCCTGCCCTCGCTCGAGGCGGTGCAGGAATCGATGTACGAGGCGCTGGAGGCGGCGGGGAACCGGCCGGCGCGGGCCTTGCAGCGGCTGACCGCTTTGCTATTGGGAGCGGAACAGGCGCGCTTGCTGCAGGCGAGTCAGGGCGATGCGGGGCTGTGCGTGGAGAGGCTGGGGTTCCTGCGCGATGGACGGGCGGTGGAGTTGTGCAGGTCGTACTTCAGGGGGGATATGTATGATTTTGTGGCGGAGTTGAATGCGGGGTGATGCGGGCGAACTTGGGTCCCCGCCAAGGGGGCCCAAGTTCAAGCGAGCTCAAAC
>NZ_JAGKSG010000058.1:0-22722 GCF_018119385.1 Massilia sp. AB1
GCCTCATTCTTTCGGGGGGTGTTTTTTTTTAAAAAAACCCCCCCCCCCCCCCCCCCGCCCCCCCACCGCCTTTATATCGCTTGAAGACAGTATGGAATCGATTAATCAAAAATCAACCAGGAAGTCGCCCGGCATCGTAAAACAAACCCTTTTATTCGCCCTGGGTTTTGCAATCCTTTCCATTCTCTATGAATTGCTGAATGCTGAAATATTTACTGTGGATCGAGCGCCTGGGATAACTATAAGAATAATAGTGGCGTCGGCGATATTCGGTTTGCTGAGTGCGATATTCCAGCGCCGGCGGACAAGCAAATAAAATCCGGAAATGCATTGCGCCTGAAGCCTCTGTTCCACCTGGGTCAACGGTGATGCTTGTGCGTTGCGCGCTTCCCCAGCGGTCTTGGCTAGAATCGGTTCATGACAGAATCGACTCGAGACCCCATGTTCCCCTTCCTGAAGGCCGCATTCGGCGCCGCCATCCTGAGCGCCTCTGCGGCCGCCGCCGCCCAGTCTGACGAACGACATCTTCCCCTGTGGGAAATCGGCATCGGCGCGGCCGGCATTTCCACGCCCGCCTATCCGGGCGCCGACGACCGCTCCTCGCGGCTGCTGGCGCTGCCCTTCATCCTGTACCGCGGCGAGGTCTTGCGCGCCGACCAGTCCGGCATCGGCGCGCGCCTCTTCCATTCGGACCGGGTCGAGTTCGACGTCGGCCTGGCCGGGGCGCTGCCCTCCGATTCCGATGACGTCGAGGTGCGCGCCGGCATGCCCGACCTCGGCACCCTGCTCGAATTCGGCCCGCGCCTGAAGGTGAAGATCGCCGACCTGGACCGCTCGACCCGGCTGCGCGCCGAATTGCCGCTCCGGGCCGTGATCGAGGTCAGGGGCGGCCTGCGCCAGCAGGGCTGGACCTTCGAGCCGCGCCTGGTCTACGAGCGCGTGGGCGAGGGCGGGGCCTGGACCTTCCAGGGCCAGCTCAGCGCCGTCGTCGGCAACGAGCGCATCCAGCGGTATTTCTACGAAGTGGCGCCGCAGTACGCGAACGCGGCGCGGCCGGCCTATGCGGCGGATGCGGGCCTGATGCTCACGCGGGTCGGGGTGTTCGGCACGCGCAGGATCAACCGCGACCTGCGGCTGTTCGGCTTCTTGCGATTCGAGAGTTATCACGGCGCCGCGAACCGGGACAGTCCGCTGCATCTGCGCGACACGGGTGTGTCGGGCGGGGTGGGGTTCGCCTGGACCTGGAAGCGTTCAAGCCGGCGGGCCAGCGGAACGGAAACGATCTCTCCGGCGTCCCTGTAGAGAAACACCGTGCGGCGCAAGGCCGCACGGCGAAAGCGCAGCCCGGGCACACAAGGGGGCGGCCCGGGCGCAGCGCGCCTTACTTGGTCTTCTTTTCGTGCTTGGTCTTCTTGTCGTGCTTGGCGTCAGCCTTGACGTCGGCTTTCACGTCAGCCTTCACATCTGCCGCCGCCGCATCGGCTTGAGCAGCCGGGGTGGCAGGGGTCGCCGGCACAGCAGGAGTGGCCGCGGTTGCTGCGGTGGTCGTCGAATCGGTGGTCTGGGCAGCCGCGCTCGCCGAAATGGCCGGGGTGGCTGGCGTTGCCGGCGTTGCCGGGGTGGCGGTCTGGGCGAAAGCCGAGGTGGCGGACAGGGCGACGATCAGGGTAGCAATGGTGTTCTTCATGTAAAGAATCCTTTCTGGTTGGTTTCTGGCGTACGTTTATCGTTTCACCTGACTCATCAACGGGTCACGGATCGGCCCTGTTGACCGTCCTTACAAAGCCTTACCCTAGTCACAATTGCTAACAAATTGTGCAATAACCCGTGCCGACGGACAAAAAAATGGCCCGCCGAAGCGGGCCATGCGCCGAGCAGGGGCGATCAGCGCGATTTCACGAACGGGCGTCCCAGCGCCTTCGGCGCCACCGACTTGGCCATCAGGCCGGCCAGCACGATCACGGTCACCACATACGGAATCATCTGGATCAGCGAGCCAGGAATCTTGCCGACCACCGGCAGCTCGACGCCTTCGATCTGGATCTGCACCGCGCCGAAGAAGCCGAACATCAGGCAGCCCAGCACCGTGTGCAGCGGACGCCAGTTGCCGAACACCAGGGCGGTCAGCGCCAGGTAGCCGGCGCCGGCCGACATGTCGCGCAGGAAGAAGCCGCTCTGGACGATCGACAGGTAGGCGCCCGAGAACGAGCACAGCACGCCGGCGATCAGCATCGCGGTGTAGCGGGTGCGCTCGACCGAGACGCCTGCCGCGTCGGCCGCATGCGGGTTTTCGCCGCAGGCGCGCAGGCGCAGGCCGAAGCGGCTGTGGTACAGCACCCAGTGCACGACCGGCACCAGCAGGAAGGCGAGGTAGACCAGCACCGAGTGGCCGCCGATCACGTGGCCAACCAGCCAGCCGATGAAGGGAATGTCGGCCAGGGCAGCGGTGCCGGGCAGGACCACGTCGGACAGGCGCGCCTCGCCCAGGTCCGGGGTACGGCCGCCCTGCTGGAAGAAGTACTGCGCCACCACGAAGGTCAGGCCGCTCATGGCGATGTTGATCGCGATGCCGGCCACCAGCTGGTTGCCTTTCTGGGTGATCGAGACGAAGGCCTGCACGAGGGCCAGCGCGACCGATACCAGGATGCCGGCGGCAATGCCCATCCACGGGTCCTGGTAGCTGTAGGCGACGCCGGCCGAGACGAAGGCCGAGGCCAGGATCTTGCCCTCGAGGCCGAGGTCGACGACGCCGCTGCGCTCGGCGAACAGGCCGGCCATGGCCGCGAACATCAGGACCGGCGCATTGCGGATCGTCGAAACGACGATACTGGCGAACTGGAAGTCTTCCATGGCTTAACCCTTCTTGCTTGCGTTGATCAGTTTCAGGACCGCCGGCGCGTACAGGTTCTCCATCGCGCCGCAGAACAGGATGATCAGGCCTTGGATGAAAATGAAGGTCTCCTGCGGGATGTTCGGCTTTTCCAGCGACAGGTCGAAGCCGCCCTGGATCAGCGCGCCGAACAGCACCGCCGACAGGAAGATGCCGACCGGGTTCTGGCGGCCCATCAGCGCGATCGCGATGCCGACGAAGCCGGCGCCGGCCGGGAAGTTCAGGCTCAGGTAGTGGGTCGAGCCCATGATCGAGTTGACCGCGGCCAGGCCGGCCAGGGCGCCCGAGATCAGCATGGCGACGATGATCATGCGGCTGATGCGCACGCCCGCGTAGTGGGCCGCGTGCTGGTTCAGGCCAGTGGCCTGCAGCTTGTAGCCCCAGGGCGAGCGCGACATGACCACGCCGTAGATCACCAGCGCCACGATCGCCAGCAGGAAGGAGATGTTGAGCGGGGTGTCGCCCAGCGCCGGGAACCAGTCGAACAGGCGCGGCATCGCCGCCGCCTCGGTGAAGGTGCGGCTGGCCGGGTTCTGGTCGCCTTCCGGAATCAGGAAGCCCACGATCAGCCAGTTCATCAGGTTGGCGGCGATGAAGTTGAACATGATGGTCGTGACCACCACGTGGCTGCCGCGCCTGGCCTGCAGGTAGCCGGGCAGAAAGGCCCAGGCCGCGCCGAACACGGCGCTGCCCAGCATGCCGAGCGGGATCAGGAGCCAGGGCGAGAGCGTGGCGTCGAGGGACAGCATGGCCAGGGTCAGGCCCAGGCCGCCCAGGTACATCTGGCCCTCGGCGCCGATGTTGAACAGGCCGGCCTTCATGGCGACCGAGACGGCCAGGCCGGTGAACACGAAGGTCGAGGCGTAGAACAGCGTGTAGCTCAGGCCTTCCGGATTGATCACGGCGCTGTTGACCAGGATTTGCAGCGATTCGACCGGGCTCTCGCCCAGCAGGTGGATCACCAGCGCGGCCACCAGCAGCGCGGACAGCAGGTTCAGGACCGGCAGGACGAAGCCCGAGGCCCAGCGTGGGAGTTCAGTGGTTTTCATGCTCATTGGCGATCAGTGCTTGTGCATCCCGCCCATCAGCAGGCCGATGCGGGTGGTATCGAATTCTTCAACTTTCAGTTCGCCCGTGATGCGTCCGCCGGAGACGACCACGATGCGGTCGGCCAGGGCGCGCACTTCTTCCAGCTCGGTCGAGACCAGCAGGATGCCCACGCCCTCGTCGCGCAGGCGCAGCAGCTGGGTGTGGATGCTTTCGATGGTGCCGATGTCGACGCCGCGGGTCGGCTGGCCGACCAGCATCAGCTTCGGGTTGGCCGAGACTTCGCGCGCGATCACCACCTTTTGCTGGTTGCCGCCGGACAGGAGGCCGATGCGCAGGTCCGGGTTCTTCGGACGCACGTCGAAGGCCTCGAGCAAGTGGGCGCAGCGCTGGGCGATGGCCTTGAAATCGAACAGGCCGGCGCGGTTCCTGACCCGGTCCTGGTAGCCGAACACGGTGTTCTGCATGACCGAGAAGTCCTTGATCACGCCGTCGCGCAGGCGGTCTTCCGGCACGTGGCCGATGCCCAGCTGGCGGAACACGGCGGGCAGGCCGTCGGCGTTCGAGCGGCCGGCGTAGGGCAGGGCCTTGCCGAGGAACTCGACCTTGCCGGAGGTCGGCAGGCGCATGCCCGACAGGATCTCCATCAGTTCGCTCTGGCCGTTGCCCGACACGCCCGCGATCGCGACGATTTCGCCGGCGCGCACCGTGAGGTCGATGTCGGCCAGGAGCTTGACCTTGTGCTTGTCTTCCAGCTGCAGGTTCTCGACCTTCAGCAAGGTAGCGCCCGGGTTGTAGGGCTTGCGCGGCAGGTTGCCCTCGATCGGGCGGCCGACCATCATGTTGGCCAGCTGTTCCTTCGAGGTCTCGGCGGTCGATACGGCGCCGACCACGCGGCCGGCGCGCATCACCGTCACCTGGTCGGTGATCTCCATGATCTCGCCCAGCTTGTGGGTAATCAGGATGATGGTCTTGCCCTGTTCCTTGAACAGCCGCAGGATCTCGAACAGCGAGGCGGTTTCCTGGGCGGTGAGGACGGCGGTCGGCTCGTCCAGGATCAGGATCTCGGCGCTGCGGTAGATCTGCTTGAGGATCTCGACGCGCTGCTGGGCGCCCACCGACAGGTCGTGGATGGTGGCCAGCGGATCGACGTCGAGGCGGTACCTGGCGCAGATCTCGCGCAGCTTGGCTTCGGTCTCGGCGCGCCTGGCAGCCAGCTTGAATGCGCCTTCGGTGCCGAGCATCACGTTGTCGAGCACGGTCATGTTCTCGACCAGCATGAAGTGCTGGTGCACCATGCCGATGCCCAGCGCGATGGCCTCGTGGCTGGTGCGGATCTGGCGCGCCGAGCCGTCGATGAGGAGCTCCCCGCTGTCGGCATTGTAGTAGCCGTACAGGATGCTCATCAGGGTGGACTTGCCGGCGCCATTCTCGCCGATCACGCCATGGATCGAGCCCGTGGCGATCGAGAAGCTGACGTCGGCGTTCGCCTGCACCGGCCCGAAGGCCTTGCTTATGTTGCGAAATTCTACGGCTGGCTGCATTGCGATCTGTGTGTTGTGGTTCGTTTTATTCAAAAGCGCGCCGGGCCGGGTTCACCGGCGCGGCGCGCTTTTCATGGGGATGGGGCGATCAGACCGGGCAGCTGCTGCCGGCGCGGTAGTCGATGACCTTGATCTTGCCGTTGATGATGTCGGTGCGCACGGCGTTCACGCGCTTTTCGATCTCCGGCGTGACGACCGCGCGGTTGTCCTTGTCCAGGACCCAGTCCACGCCGCCTTCCTTGATGCCCTTGTAGGTGACGCCGGCCTTCCAGGTGCCGTTCTTCTGCGCCATGAAGGAGTCGTAGATCGCCACGTCGACGCGCTTGATCATCGAGGTCAGCATGGTGCCCGGGTGCAGGTAGTTCTGGTTCGAATCGACGCCGATCGCCAGCTTGCCCTTGGTCTTGGCCATCTGCAGGGCGCCCATGCCGCTGCCGCCCGCCACCGCGAACACCACGTCGGCGCCGCGCTCGAACTGGGCGCGCGCCAGCTCGCCGCCCTTGGCCGGGTCGTTCCAGGCCGCGGCGGTGGTGCCCACCATGTTCTGCATGATCTCGATCTTCGGATACTGGGCCTTGGCGCCTTGCGCGTAGCCGCAGGCGAAGGCGCGGATCAGCGGGATGTCCATGCCGCCCACGAAGCCCAGCTTCTTGGTCTTGGAGGCCATGGCGGCGGCGACGCCCACCAGGTAGGAGCCTTCCTGCTCCTTGAACATCACCGAGTTGATGTTGTTGCCCTGCGCGATGCTGTCGATCAGCACGAAGCGCACGTTCGGGAATTCCTTGGCGACCTTCTGGACCGCCTGGGTCTGCGAGAAGCCGATCGCGGCGATCAGGTCGATCTTCTTGCGCGCGAGGCCGCGCATCACCTGCTCGGCCTGGGTATCGCTGTTCGCCTGGACCTCGAGGACCTTGATGCCGGTCTCCTTGCTGAAGCGCTGCAGGCCTTCGAAGGCCGACTGGTTGAACGACTTGTCGAACTTGCCGCCCGCGTCGTAGACCACGCCCAGCTTCGGTGCTGCGGGCGCCGCGAAAGCGCTGCCGGCGACGCACAGGGCCGCGATGGTCATGCTGAGATGCTTAAATTTCATGTAGTGGCTCCTGGAATAGCGATATTGTACCCGCCGCCTTCTTGCCGAAGACGCGGGCAGCGCAAGCTGCATCGTCCATGGCGTACGAAGGAAGGATCATCGCGCAGCGCGATTGTGTCAGCCTTGGAACGCTCATGGGGTGTCGATTTGTAACGCGGGGACGATTTACCCGGTGGAAGCCTTGCCATGTCGCATCATCGCAACAGGAAACTCCTGGGAAAACCGGCCGCGTGCCGCGCATGGTTCGCCATACCTGGACCCTCGCAGCTCAGCCTGTCAAATATGCATCATCCGGCATATTGATGACAAATACCATTTTACTTGGCAATTTATTCGAGGGAAATATAAGTGTAGCCAACACTCAACAATTATTTCGCTTCCGCCGTGATTTCGGCCTCTGCTTCGGCGATCGCCGGGGACGGCGCGGGCGGCAGCGCGGGGATGGCCACCGGCTGGCTGAACTGGCGTGTCAGGAAGCTGGCGATCAGGGCCTGGGTCGCTTCCAGGTAGGGGATGTTCATGTGGTCCGAGTTGGGCACGGTGTCGTCCGCGACCAGCTGGGCCAGCTTGGCGACCAGTTCGTCGGTGTGCGAATGCGGCACCACGTCGTCCTCGCTGGCGCGCAGCACATAGGTGGGGGCGGTGAGCGAGGGCGCGTACTTGATCGACTCGAAGCGGTGGCGCAGCATGTACTCGATCGGCATCGCACGGAAGCGCCGCTTGGCGATCGCCAGGATGGAGTCGTAGGGCGTGATCAGGACCACCGAGTGGACCGGGCGTTCCTTCGCCACCTGCACCGCCACGCCCGAGCCCAGGCTGCGGCCGACGACGGCGATGCGGCGGGCGTCGACCATGCCGCGCGCGGCCAGCCAGTCGTAGAACAGGCAGCCGTCTTCGACCATGTGGTTCTCGGCCGGGTCGCCGTGCGACTCGCCGTAGCCGCGGTAGTTCATGGCCAGCACGGTCATGTTGGGGAAGAGCTTGCCGGCGTCGCGCACCACCCAGGACACTTCCTCGGAACGGCCGCCGAAGTAGATCACGGCCGGGCGCGGGCCCTGCACCTGGGGCGTCATCAGCCAGCCGCACAGGCGGGTGCCGTCCCGGGAGCGCAGTACCACCTGGCGGGTGCGGTGCCCGCTGCTGCGCGGGCTTTGCACCTCGCGCTCGATC
This sequence comes from Massilia sp. AB1, assembly GCF_018119385.1. NCBI lineage: Bacteria > Pseudomonadati > Pseudomonadota > Betaproteobacteria > Burkholderiales > Oxalobacteraceae > Massilia > Massilia sp. AB1. Next base: position 7,742 of record NZ_JAGKSG010000058.1, read on the forward strand.
GTGGGGTTGAAGACCAGCCTGCGCTGGCTTGCCGCCACCGCAGCCGTCAGGCCCAGCCACAAGACGCTGGCAAAACCCGTAAACCCCGCCGCAATTTTTTTCGGTGTGACCATGAAGCACAGTCTAGCGCTGTGGCCAGATTTTGTTCTGTGCGGCACATAGCACTGTTCAGTACACCGCAAATCTGCGGCGGAATGGTTGCGTTAATACAACATTACTGGGGCGGAGCGCGGTAGGTCTGTGCGTTTTCGCCGCTGGCCGCGTATTGATCGACGTCGAGCACGGTGTGGTCGTAGCGCTCTTCGTTGGGCAGGGCGTCGGCGGGCGGCTTGATGGCGGGGACCGGCATGCCGGGCGAGCCCAGCATGCGGTAGCCGAGCCAGGCGGAACCCAGCACGGCGGCGGCGCCCAGGACCGACAGCGCCATCGAACGCGGCGCGTGGTGCGGCGTGTTGACGCGCTTGGCCAGGTTGGCGGCGGTGAGGGCGAGCGCGGTGCCGTTCAGCACGCCGTGCACGGTGGCGTCGCTCTTGGCCGGGGTGTCGTCGGCGATGTTCTGGTAATCGCGCGCGCCGGCCGCGCCGGCCGCGAGGCCGCCGACCAGGCCGCCCGCCAGGCTGTAGAAAGCGGCGTCGGCATAGCGCGGGTCGCGCGTGGAGCGGTGCGCGGCGTCGAGCAGCAGGCCGAGCGGGATCAGGGTGGCCGGGATCTTGTTCAAGATCGGGTGCAGCAGGTGGCCGGCGATCATGGTCTTGGGCATGGTGTTCTCCTGGCTGGATGCGTTTGGATCAGTGTGGCATAGGGGCGGGGAGGGGAGAGCACGGTTGGGTTTGCGGGCTGCTCAACGGACTCGGCGTCCCCCTTGGCCGGAACCCACGTTCCCAAGCAATCCGTTACCATCTCCCTTCACCCCCATGAATGGAGCCCGCAGTGCACTACATCCTGACGTACGACCTCGCCCCCGACTACCTCGAACGCCGCGCCGAGTTCCGCAACGAGCACCTGAAGCTGGCCTGGGAAGCCCAGCAGCGCGGCGAGCTGGTGCTGGCCGGAGCCCTGGCCGAGCCGGCCGACCACGCCGTCCTGGTCTTCGACTGCGACACTCCGGAACCGGTGCAGCTGTTCGCCGCCCACGATCCCTACGTCACCCACGGCCTGGTAAAGGCCTTCCACGTGCGCCAGTGGAGCACCGTGGTCGGCGATCTCGCCACCAACCCGGTCCGCCCGGAGTAGCACGCTGTCGGCGTGCATAGGAACATGGAGCTTAGTTCCGGTTAATATTCCCCGGCTTTCACAATAACAAGCTGGAGACTCCATGCAATCTGCCGTCAACTTGTGGCCGCTGCTCGGCGTAGCGGTCATCGTCGCGGGCTTCCTGCTGCGCGCCAATCCGGTGCTGGTGGTCGTCGCCGCCTGCGGCGTGACCGGCGCGGCGGCGGCGATGCCCGTGATGGCGATCCTCGAATCGCTCGGCAACGCCTTCGTCAAGACCCGCAACCTGCCCCTGATCCTGCTGCTGCCGCTGGCCGCCATCGGCCTGCTGGAACGCTTCGGCCTGCGCGAGCGCGCCCAGACCGCCATCGCCACGGTGCGCTCGGCGACCGCGGGACGCCTCCTGATCGTCTACCTGTTCGCGCGCGAGACCACGGCCGCCGCCGGCCTCACCAGCCTGGGCGGCCACGCATCGATGGTGCGCCCGCTGGTGGCGCCGATGGCCGAAGCGGCCGCCGAAGCCAAGTCCGGCCCGCTGCCCGAGCACCTGCGCCACCGCATCCGCGCCATGGCCGCCGCCACCGACAACGTCGGCCTGTTCTTCGGCGAAGACATCTTCGTGGCCTTCGGCGCCATCGTGCTGATGCAGACCATCCTGCAGGCCGAGGGCATCAACGTGAATCCGCTGCACATGGCGCTGTGGGGCATCCCGACCGCGATCACCGCCTTCGTCATCCATGCCTGGAACCTGCGCCGGCTGGACGCGCAGATCCGCCGCCAGATGAGCGGGGGCGCCGCATGACGCTCACGCTCGAACATTTCTACATCCTGGTCGGCCTGCTGCTGGGCGCGGTGGCCGTGATGAACCTGCTGGACCGCAGCAATCCGCGCCGCGTCACCACGGCGCTGTTCTGGGGCCTGTATGCGCTGCTCTACCTGGCCGGCGAGCGCCTGCCGCCGGCCGCCGTCGGCGCACTGATGATCCTGATGGCCCTGGTCGCCGGCTTCGGCTGGGTGCACGGCGGCAAGCCTTCGATGCCGGACGAGGAAGCGCGCCGCGCCAGCGCGGCCAGGCTGGGTAATCTGCTGTTCCTGCCGGCGCTGCTGCTGCCCATCGTGACCGTGATCGGTGCGACCCTGCTCAAGGACGTGCAGCTGGGTGGCCTGCCGATGCTGGACCAGAAGCACCTGACCCTGGTGAGCCTGGGCTGCGGCGCCATCATCGCCCTGGCCGCGGCCAACTGGCTGACCCGCTCGACGCCGCTGCAGGGCGTGCGCGAGGCGCGCCGCCTGGTCGACGCGATCAGCTGGGCGGTGGTGCTGCCGCACATGCTGGCGGTGCTCGGCCTGCTGTTCACCGAGGCCGGCGTCGGCAAGGCGGTGGCGCACGTGACCACCTCTTACATCAACATGGATTCGCGCCTGGTCGCGGTCGCGGTATTCTGCCTGGGGATGGCGCTGTTCACCGTGGTCATGGGCAACGGCTTCGCCGCCTTCCCGGTGATGGCGGGCGGCGTGGGCATCCCGGTGCTGGTCAACATGTACGGCGCCAACCCGGCGGTGATGGCCGCGATCGGCATGTTCAGCGCCTATTGCGGCACCCTGATGACGCCGATGGCGGCCAATTTCAACATCGTGCCGGCGGTGCTGCTCGACCTGCCGGACAAGAACGCGGTGATCCGCGCCCAGATACCGACCGCGCTGCCGCTGCTGGGAGCGAACATCGTGCTGCTGTATTTCCTGATGAACCAATGATGAAGACTGTCCTGCTCACCGGCTTCGAGCCGTTCAACAAAGCCACCATCAACCCGGCCTGGGAAGCCGTGCGCGCGCTCGAGGGCTGGTGCGGCGACGGCTTTCGCGTCGAGGTGCGCCAGCTGCCCTGCGTGTTCGGCGAGGCCATCGTCGCCATCACCCAAGCCGTGGACGCGCTGCAGCCGGACATCGTGATCGCGGTGGGGCAGGCGGGCGGGCGGCCCGACATCTCGGTCGAGCGGGTGGCGATCAACATCGACGACGCTTCCATCCTCGACAACGCCGGCCTGCAGCCGGTGGATGCCGCCATCGTGGCGGACGGCCCGGCCGCCTACTTCTCGACCCTGCCGATCAAGGCCATCGTGCGCGCCTGCCGCGAACAGGGACTGGTGGCGGGCGTGTCGCAGACGGCCGGCACCTTCGTGTGCAACCACGTGTTCTATGGCCTGATGCATCACGTGGCGGAGCGCGGTATCAAGGCGGGTTTCATCCACGTGCCTTTCCTGCCGGAGCAGGCCGCGGCGCGGCCGGATAACCCGCCGTCAATGGACCTGGACGACATCGTCGCCGGCATCCGCACGGCGGTCGAGGTCACGCTGGCCACCGATACGGACCTCGCGGAAGCGGGTGGGGCCACCCACTAAGACCCGTTTCAGGCGGCGCGCGCCTTGGCGATGATGGTCGCGACATTCTCGAGTTCCTTGACCACCCCCGCGATGGTCGGCTCGAAACGCTCGAACATGTATTGGGTCGCCGCTTCGGGGCTGAGCCCCTCGGGCGTTTCGTGGACCAGGCGCTTCATGGCGAGTTCGCGCACGTGGTAGGCGAAGAGCAGTTCGTTGACGTCCATGCGGGCCTCCGGAAAGAAAGCGCCACGATAGCACGCGGCGCCCCGAAGTCACGCCTGCTTCTCTTCCGGGAACAGGATCTTCAGGAAAGCCCGCACCACCGGCGCATCGTCCTGCGCCAGGTAGCTGATGTAGAGGTTGGCCGACGGCGGGTTGGTCCGGATCGGCATGAACTTCACGCCCGGCCAGCCGATGCGGCCCGTGGTCTGGGGCAGCAGGGCCACGCCCAGGCCCGCGCCGACCATGGCCAGCAGGGTTTGCGGCTCGGCCGCTTCCTGGAAGATCATCGGCTCGAAGCCGGCGTTGACGCAGCACTGGATCAGGTAGCGCGGCTCGGCCGACTGGGTCAGGTGCAGGGTCAGCATCGGCTCGTTGGCGATGTCGATCAGTTCGATCGCATCCTGCGCGGCCAGCGGATGCTTCTCGTTCATCGCCACGCACACGTTCTCGGGGAAGCACAGGTCCTGGCGCAGGTTGGCCTGCTTCAGCACTTCCGGCTCGATGCGCGGCTCGCGCCAGAAGCCGACGTCGATCTGGCGGTTGCGCAGGGCTTCCCACTGGTCGTTGGGGCCCAGCTCGTGGATGGTCCAGGTCACGCGCGGGAACTGGCTCTGGAACTGCTCCAGCATGCTCGGAATCGGTCCCCACATCGCCGAGCCGACGATGCCCACGCGCAGGCGGCCGACTTCGCCGCGGTCGATCTGGCGGATGGTGTCGATCGTCATGCGCATCTTGGCCAGCAGCTCCGCCGCTTCGACCATCAGGGCCTTGCCCGCCACGGTCAGCTCGAAGCTGCGGGTGGTGCGCGTGAACAGGCGCACCCCGAGTTCGCTCTCCAGCTTCATGATCTGCTGGCTCAGCGGCGGCTGGGAAATGTGCAGCCGCTCGGCGGCGCGGCTGAAGCTTTTTTCTTCCGCCACCGCGAGGAAGTACTTCAGCTGTTTGAGATCGATCGACATGGTGTCCGTCTCAGGCTGCGGTCTGGTTCAGGGCAACCGCGAGGCGCGCGCCGACCAGGGCATTGTGCTTGACCAGGGCGATATTGGTGGTCAGGCTGCGGCCACCCGTCAGTTCCTTGATGCGCCCCAGCAGGAAGGGCGTCACGGCCTTGCCGCTCACGCCGCGCTCGTTCGCCTCGCCCAGCGCCTGCTGGATGATGGTGTCGATCTCGTAGGGCTCCATCGCGGACTCCTGCGGCACCGGGTTGCTGACCACGACCCCGCCGGCCATGCCGAGCTGCCACTTGGTGCGGATGAAGGCGGCTTGCTCTTCCGGCGCATCGATCTGGAAGTCGGCCTTGAAGCCGCTGTCGCGGGTGAAGAAGGCGGGGAAGGCCGGCTGGCCGACGCTCACCACCGGCACGCCGTGGGTTTCCAGGTATTCGAGGGTCAGGCCGATGTCGAGGATGGACTTCACGCCCGCGCATACGACCGCCACGCTGGTGTTGGCCAGTTCTTGCAGGTCGGCCGAGATGTCGAAGCTGGTCTCGGCGCCGCGGTGCACGCCGCCGATGCCGCCGGTGACGAAGACTTCGATGCCGGCCAGTGCGGCGCAGATCATGGTCGCGGCCACGGTGGTCGCGCCCAGCTTGCCCTGGGCCAGCACATAGGCCAGGTCGCGGCGGCTGACCTTGATCGCATCGGGGGAAGAACCCAGCAGCTCGAGCTGGTCGTCGGAGAGACCGATGCAGATCTTGCCGCCAATGATGGCGATGGTCGCCGGCACGGCGCCCGCATCGCGGATCACCTGCTCGACTTCGCGCGCGGTATGCACGTTCTGCGGGTAGGGCATGCCGTGCGAGATGATGGTCGACTCCAGGGCGACGATGGGCTTGCCGGCGGCGCGTGCGCTGGCGACTTCGGGCGAAAAGAGGAGGAAGGATTGCATGGTCAGTCCAGGATGAGTTCTTGAAGGAGGCCGTCGAGATGGCCGGGTTCGAGCTGCGGGCAGACGGTCTGGGCGCAGCCGACGGTCATGGCCGCGAGCTGCAGGCCGCGGCGGCAGGCCAGGGCCAGGCCTTCGTCGCCGCTGTGCAGCGACCAGCAGACTGCGGCCGCGAAGGCGTCGCCGGCGCCGGTCACGTCGACCACCTGCGCCGGCGGCGCGGGCAGGCGCGCCAGGCCGGCGGCGCTCGTGTACAGCACGCCGTCGCCGCCTTGCGTGACGATCAGGTCCTGCACGCCGTCGCGCTGGACCTCGGCGCAGGCGCCGGCGATGTCTGTTTCATTCGAGAGCGGACGGCCGACCCGGGCCGCCAGTTCGCCGGCATTGAGGATCAGGAGGCGCACGCCGGCCAGCTTGCGCGGCAGGCGCGCCATCTTCGGTTCGGACACCGCCACCAGCACCAGGGGCACGCCGTCGCGCGCGGCGTCGTCGACCAGGGCCGCGATGCTCGCCTGCGGCAGGTTCAGGTCGGCCACGACCAGGGCCGCGCTGCCGCGCTGCTGCGCGCGCGCGGCCAGGTAGCCAGGGGTGATTTCGTCGTGGATCGCCATGTCGGCCAGGGCCACGGCCATGGCGCCGTCCTGGTCGAGCACCGCCGTGTAGGTGCCGGTCGCATGCCCGCTCAGGCGCAGGGCGGCGCGGGTGTCGATGCCGGCGTCTTCCGCATGGGCGAGCAGGGCGCGGCCCGAGGCGTCGGCGCCGACCGCGGTGATCAGGGAGACCGGGGCGCCCAGGCGCGCCAGGTTCTCGGCGATGTTGCGCGCGACGCCGCCGAAGGACTCGATCTGGCGCGCCGGATTCGAGGTAGCCATGGCAAGCTTGCCGAGCGTGCGCAGCTTGCGGTCGAGGTTGGAGGCGCCGATGCAGACGATGGGACGGTGGTCGGGCAGCACGTAGGCGCGGCCCAGGATGCGGCGTTCGCGCACCAGGGTGGCGATGTAGTTGGCGACGGCCGAGCGCGACAAGCCCAGCTGCGCGGCCAGGTCTTGCTGCGAAATGAAGGGGTTGGCGCGGATCAGCTCGTAGAGCTGTTCTTTCTTGGGCAGGTCGCTCACGATCTCGCTTTTAAACAAATGTTTGGAGATACTAGATAAATGTTTGGCGGATGTCAAACCGGCCGCCTCCGATCTTAGCACCGGATGCAGGATTTATTGCTTGATGATATAAATCGGGAAGAAAAATGGTATTTGCCATACATAATCGGCCTCATGCATAGTTATAATATTCGGCTAACCCGGCGTTACCCCTAGCAGTGCCGCACAGCCCCTCCAGAACACGTCCCCCGATACAGCACAACAAGGAAGCCCCATGTCCAGCAATACCCCATTCGAAGCCGCCGACATCATCCGCGCCCGCAAGCCGGGCTTTATGCCGCGCGTGGCGCTGATCCTCGGTTCCGGCCTGGGCGTGCTGGCCGAGCAGATGGCGGACGCGGTAGCGATCAGCTACGCCGACCTGCCGGGCTTCCCGATCAGCACCGTGCACGGCCACGCGGGCGAGCTGGTGCTGGGCACCCTCGGGGGCGTGCCGGTCGCCTGCATGAAGGGCCGCGGCCACTTCTACGAAGGCTACGGCCCGGGCGTGATGACTTCGGCCATCCGCACCCTGAAGCAGATCGGCTGCGAACTGCTGTTCGTGACCAATGCCGCCGGTTCGCTGCGTGTCGAGGCCGACGCCGGCTCGCTGGTCGCGATCCTTGACCACATCAACTTCCTGCCGGGTAGCCCGATGGCCGGCCCGAACGACGAGCGCTTCGGCCCGCGCTTCTTCAGCATGGCCAACGCCTACGATGCGGAAACCCGTGAGATGATCAAGGCCACCGCGATGGAGAAGGGCATCACCCTGCACGAAGGCGTCTACCTGGCCGCCGCCGGCCCGCACTTCGAGACCGCCGCCGAGATCCGCGCCTTCCGCACCCTGGGCGCCGACGTGGTCGGCATGTCGCTGATCCCGGAAGTGATCGCCGCCCGCCACTGCGGCCTGAAGGTCGCAGCCGTCTCGGCCATCACCAACCTGGCCGAAGGCCTGACCCCGTTCGCGCTGTCGCACGAGCAGACCCTGAAGTACGCCGCCGTCGCGGCCAAGGACATGGTCACCCTGATCCAGTCCTTCATCGAGCGCCTGGGCGCGACCCCGCGCAGCGCAGCCTGATCATCTTTATTAGCGAGGGACACCATGTCACGCGCATTCATTCTCCTGCTTGATTCCTTCGGCCTGGGCGCGCTGCCCGATGCCGACAAATACGGCGACACGGGCGCCAACACCTTCGGCCACATCGCCGAATGGGCCGCCAAAGAAGGCAAGCCGATGTCGCTGCCTAACCTGGAGCGCCTGGGCCTGGCGGCCGCCGGCCACAAGGCCAGCGGCGAGTGGGCGCCCGGCTTCGCGCTGCGCGAAGGCTTCAGCGGCGCCTGGGGCGTCGCACGCGAGCAGTCGACCGGCAAGGACACGCAGAGCGGCCACTGGGAAATCGCCGGCGTGCCGGTGCTGTTCGACTGGGGCTACTTCCCCAAGACCGTGCCGTCCTTCCCGCAAGAGCTGACCGACAAGCTGCAAGAGATCACCGGCGTCGCCGGCTGGCTCGGCAACTGCCACGCATCGGGCACCACCATCATCGACGAGCTGGGCGACGAGCATGTCGCGACCGGCAAGCCGATCCTGTACACCTCGGCCGACTCGGTGCTGCAGATCGCCGCGCACGAAGAGCACTTCGGCCTGGAGCGCCTGTACCAGGTGTGCGAAGCGGCCTACCAGCTGGTCAAGCCCTACAACATCGGCCGCGTGATCGCGCGTCCTTTCCTGGGCGCGAACGGCAAGTACAAGCGCACCGCCAACCGTCACGACTACGCCGTGCCGCCGACCAGCCCGACCCTGCTCGACCACGTCAAGGACGCCGGCGGCGAGGTCATCGCACTGGGCAAGATCAGCGACATCTTCGCGGCCCAGGGCGTGACCCAGCTGATCAAGGGCCCGGACAACATGGCCCTGTTCGACCGCCTGCTGGAAGTGGCCGACACCGCGCCGGAAAAATCGCTGAGCTTCGTGAACTTCGTCGACTTCGACATGCACTTCGGCCACCGCCGCGACGTCGCCGGCTATGCCAACGCGCTGCACGAGCTGGACGCGCGCCTGCCGGAATTCATGGCCAAGCTGAAGGAAGGCGACATGGTCGTGATCACCGCCGACCATGGCTGCGACCCGACCGCGCCGGGCTCGGACCACACCCGCGAGCACATCCCGATGATCTTCTTCGGCCCGGCCGTGAAGGCGCAGGAACTGCCGACCGCTTCCACTTTCTCCGACATCGGCGCCACCCTGGCCAAGCACCTCGGCGTCAAACCACTTTCGAACGGAACCGCACTGCTATGACCCAGCCTCTGGATTTCAAACGTAACACCGCCGTCGGCCTGGACCTGGGCCTGGTCAACGGCCTCAAGGTCAACCGCAATGCGGCCGACCGCCGCGCCGCCAGCCTGGCCAACCGCCGCACGGTCAAGAAGGAATACCAGGCCGCCTGGCTGATCCGCGCCATCGAGTGCATGGACCTGACCACCCTGTCGGGCGACGACACCCCGGGCCGCGTCGAGCGCCTATGCATGAAGGCCATGCGCCCGATCCGCACCGACCTGATGCAGGCTCTGGGCATCGAGTCGCTGAGCACCGGCGCCGTCTGCGTGTACCACGAGATGATCCAGCCGGCCGTCAAGGTCTTGCAGGGCCGCCTGCCGATCGCCGCGGTCTCGACCGCTTTCCCGGCTGGCCTGTCCAGCCTGGAAACCAAGATCCGCGAGATCGAGCTGTCGGTGGCCGCGGGCGCGACCGAGATCGACATCGTGATCACCCGCCAGCACGTCCTGACCGGCAACTGGCAAGCGCTGTACGACGAGATGCTGGCCTACCGCCTGGCCTGCGGCGAAGCGCATGTGAAGGCGATCCTCGCCACCGGCGACCTGGTGACCCTGGAAAACGTGGCCAAGGCTTCGTGGGTGTGCATGATGGCCGGCGCCGACTTCATCAAGACCTCGACCGGCAAGGAAGGCGTGAACGCCACCATCCCGGTTTCCCTGGTCATGGTGCGCGCGATCCGCGAATACTACGAGCAGACCGGCTTCATGGTCGGCTACAAGCCGGCCGGCGGCGTCTCGACCGCCAAGTCGGCCCTGCAATACCTGACCGTGATGAAGGAAGAGCTGGGCAACGAGTGGCTGCAGCCGCACCTGTTCCGCATCGGCGCATCGAGCCTGCTGACCGACATCGAGCGCCAGCTCGAGCACTACGTCACCGGCAACTACTCGGCTGCCCATCGCCACGCGCAACCTTAAACATCCAACGGATTCGTCATGCCAACTATTAAAGAGATTCTTCAGACCATGGATTACGGCCCCGCACCAGAAAGCACCAAGGAAGCGATTGCGTGGCTGGACCAGCATGGACGCCGTTTCGGACTGTTCATCGACAACGCCTGGACCGAAGCAGGCGAGACTTTCGCCACCAGCAACCCGGCCGACGCCAGCGAGCTGGCGCAAGTGACCCAGGCAACCAATGCCGACGTCGAGCGCGCCGTGGAAGCCGCGCGCCGCGCGCAGCCGGGCTGGGTGGCCCTGGGCGGCCATGGCCGCGCCAAGATCATGTACGCGCTGGCGCGCCTGCTGCAGAAGCACTCGCGCCTGTTCGCGGTGCTCGAGACCCTGGACAACGGCAAGACCATCCGCGAAACCCGCGATGCCGACCTGCCGCTGGCCGCGCGCCACTTCTACCACCACGCAGGCTGGGCCCAGCTGCAGTCGGAAGAATTTCTAGAGTACCGCGCAGTGGGCGTGGTGGGCCAGATCGTGCCGTGGAACTTCCCGCTCTTGATGTTGGCATGGAAGATCGCCCCGGCCCTGGCCGCCGGTAACACGGTCGTGTTCAAGCCGGCCGAGTACACCCCGCTGACCGCGCTGCTGTTCGCCGAGATCTGCCAGCGCGCCGGCGTGCCGGCCGGTGTGGTCAACATCGTCACCGGCGACGGCCGCGTGGGCGAAGCCATCGTGAACCACCCGGGCATCGACAAGCTGGCCTTCACCGGCTCGACCGAAGTCGGCCGCCTGATCCGCAAGGCCACCGCGGGCAGCGGCAAGAAGCTGTCGCTGGAACTGGGCGGCAAGTCGCCCTTCATCGTGTTCGAGGACGCCGACCTGGACGCGGCCGTCGAAGGCCTGGTCGATTCGATCTGGTTCAACCAGGGCCAGGTCTGCTGCGCGGGTTCGCGCCTGCTGGTGCAGGAATCGGTCTACGACAAGTTCATCGCCAAGGTCAAGGTGCGCATGCAAAACCTGCGTGTGGGCTCGCCGCTGGACAAGTCGAACGACATCGGCGCGCTGGTGGACCCGGTCCAGCAGCAGCGTATCCACGGCCTGGTGGAATCGGCCCGTTTGGAAGGCTGTGAAGTGTGGCAGCCGGCCTGCGAAGCCCCGGCCACCGGCTCCTGGTACCTGCCGACCCTGATCACCGGCGCCTCGACCTCGGCCGCCGTGGCCCAGGCTGAAATCTTCGGCCCGGTGCTGGTGGCGATGAGCTTCCGCACCCCGGGCGAGGCGGTCCAGCTGGCCAACAACACCGTGTACGGCCTGGCCGCCTGCGTGTGGTCGGAATCGATTTCGCTGGCCCTGGACGTGGCGCCGCAGATCAAGGCCGGCGTCGTGTGGATCAACACCGCCAACCAGTTCGACGCCGCTTGCGGCTTCGGTGGCTACAAGGAATCGGGCTATGGCCGCGAAGGCGGCAAGGAAGGCATGTACGAGTACCTGACCCCGTTGTCGGAAGATGCACGCCCGGCCGCGCCGCTGGTGGCGGAGAAGGGCAAGCTCAAGCCGGCTGAGTCGGACAGCCCGTTCGCCGTGGACCGCACCGCCAAGCTCTACATCGGCGGCAAGCAGGCACGCCCTGACGGCGCCTACAGCCGCGCCATCCATGGCGCCAACGGCGCCTTCCTGGCCGACGTCGGCGAAGGCAACCGCAAGGACATCCGCAACGCCGTGGAAGCGGCGCACAAGGCCTCCGGCTGGTCCAAGGCCACTGCGCACAACCGCGCGCAGGTGCTGTACTACATCGCCGAGAACCTGGCGATCCGCGCCGACGAATTCGCGGCCCGCATCGCTGCGCAGACCGGCAGCAGGAACGCCGAGCGCGAAGTGCAGGCCTCGATCGAGCGCCTGTTCAGCTGGGCGGCGTGGTGCGACAAGTACGACGGCCAGGCCCACCAGCCGCCGATGCACGGCATCACCGTGGCGCTGAACGAGCCGGTTGGCGTGATCGGCATCATCTGCCCGAACGAGAACCCGCTGCTGGGCTTCATCTCGCTGGTGGCTCCTGCGCTGGCGATGGGCAACCGCGTGATCGCGGTGCCGTCGGAAGCCTCGCCGCTGTCGGCGACCGACCTGTACCAGGTGCTGGACACCTCGGACCTGCCGGGCGGCGCGCTGAACATCGTGACCGGCTCCAGCTCCGAGCTGGCGCGTACGCTGGCTTCGCACGCCGATGTGGACGCCGTGTGGCGCCATGACGGCAACGCCGAAGGCTGCGCGGAAGTGGAGCGCCTGTCGGCGGATTCGCTCAAGCGCACCTGGACCGGCGGCGGCAAGGGCCGCGACTGGTTCGACGCGAAGCAGGCGGCCGGCCGCGCGGTGCTGCAGCACGCGACGCAGGTGAAGAACGTGTGGATTCCGTACGGCGTGTAACGACGGCGTTTAAAAGACCCGCTACATAAGCACACCGTCATTCCCGCGAAGGCGGGAATCCAAGTTTGCATGCAGACCGCCTACGATTATTTTTGCGGCGGCGCAGCGGACTTGGATTCCCGCCTTCGCGGGAATGACGTTTTGAAGATAACGCGCGAAGCAGCGCTAACACTATTCAGATAGGGAAACGTCATGTTCCTCCCCCAAGAAATCGTCCGCAAAAAACGCGACGGCGGCACCCTGAGCGCCGAGGAAATCCAGTTCTTCGTACGCGGCATCCCTGACGGCAGCGTCACCGAAGGCCAGATCGCCGCCCTGGCGATGGCCGTCTACTTCAACGACATGAGCATGGACGAGCGCGTCGCCTTCACCCTGGCGATGCGCGATTCCGGCCAGGTCATGGAATGGAAATCCCTGAACCTCCCGGGCCCGGTGGTCGACAAGCACTCGACCGGCGGCGTCGGCGACGTGGTCTCGCTGATGCTCGGCCCGATGATCGCCGCCTGCGGCGGCTACGTGCCGATGATCTCGGGCCGCGGCCTGGGCCACACCGGCGGCACCCTCGACAAGTTCGACTCCATCCCCGGCTACAGCACCGTGCCGGACCCGGAGAAATTCCGCCAGGTCGTCAAGGACGTCGGCGTCGCCATCATCGGCCAGACCGCCCAGCTGGCGCCGGCCGACAAGCGCTTCTACAGCATCCGCGACACCACGGCCACCGTGGAATCGGTGGCCATGATCACCGGCTCGATCCTGTCCAAGAAGCTGGCAGCGGGCCTGGACGCCCTGGTCATGGACGTGAAGGTCGGCAGCGGCGCCTTCATGCCGAGCTACGAGAAATCGGTGGAGCTGGCCGAGAGCATCGTCCACGTCGGCAACGGCGCGGGCACCCGCACCTCGGCCATCCTGACCGGCATGAACGAATCGCTCTGCCACGCCGCCGGCAACGCTGTCGAAGTGCGCGTCGCGATCGACTACCTGACCGGCAAGTCGCGCCCCGCGCGCCTGCACGAAGTGACGATGGCGTTGTGCGCCGAGATGCTGGTCATCTCGGGCATCGCCGCCACCGAGGAAGCGGCCCGCGCCAGGCTGCAGGCGGCCCTCGATTCGGGCGAGGCCGCCGAGCGCTTCGCGCGCATGGTCGCCGCCCTGGGCGGCCCGGCCGACCTGATGGACAAGCCGGACGCGCACCTGGAAAGCGCGCCGGTCATCGTCCCGGTGCCGGCGCTGCAGGCCGGCTACGCCGTCGCCGCCGACACCCGCGGCCTGGGCCTGAGCGTGGTCGCCCTGGGCGGCGGCCGCGTGCGTCCGCAGGATGCGATCGACTTCGCCGTCGGCCTCACCGGCCTGGTGGAACTGGGCGACAAGATCGAGGTCGGCCAGCCGCTGGCCATGGTCCACGCCCGTTCGCAGCAAGCCGCCGAGCAGGCGGTGCGCCAGGTGCAGGCGGCCTACCGGATCGGCGCGGAGAAACCGGCTCTTGAACCGATGATCTACCGCACCATCCGTCCGTAAGAGAGCGCACGATGAAATACGCGAAACTGATCGAAGAAGCCCGCGCCGCGCGCGAACTGGCCTACACGCCGTACTCGAAGTTCCAGGTCGGCGCGGCGCTGGAGTGCAAGGATGGCCGCATCTTCCGCGGCTGTAACGTGGAGAACGCCTCCTACGGCCTGTGCAACTGCGCCGAGCGCACCGCTTTTTTTAGCGCCATTGCCAGCGGCTACAAGCCCGGCGACTTCACGGCCCTGGCCGTGATCGGCCAGACCGACGGCCCGATCGCTCCCTGCGGCGCCTGCCGCCAGGTGATCCTGGAACTGGGCGGCAACGCGCTGCCGGTGGTCCTGACCAACTTGAAAGGCGACGTGTTCGAAACCACGGCCGCCGAACAGCTTCCGAACGCCTTCGGCGGCCGGGACTTGGGATAAATGGATGACTGAATGCGCTCTCTGGTCTAAGCTTATGCAGCCAACAACCATGGGAGCGCATGATGATCAGCAAGAACACGGTTTGTCTCTGGTTCAATAATGACGCGCTGGAAGCCGCGCAGTTCTACGCGGCGACCTTTCCAGAGAGCGAAGTGAAGGCGGTGCACCATGCACCGAGCGACTACCCCTCGGGCAAGCAGGGCGACGTCCTGACGGTGGAGTTCACCGTATGCGGCATTCCTTGCCTGGGCCTGAACGGCGGCCCGGCCTTCAAGCACAACGAAGCCTTCTCTTTCCAGATCGCGACCGACGACCAGGAGGAAACCGACCGCCTGTGGAATGCGATCGTGAGCAACGGCGGGCAGGAAAGCGCCTGCGGCTGGTGCAAGGACAGGTGGGGGCTGTCGTGGCAGATCACCCCGCGCGTGCTGTCGGAGGCGATCACGGACCCCGACCCGGCCGTGGCCAAGCGCGCCTTCGAGGCGATGATGCAGATGGGGAAAATCGACGTCGCGGCGATCGAAGCGGCGCGGCGCGGCTAGGGTCTGTCTGGCTGGATAGGGCCGTAGGGTCTG
>NZ_JAGKSG010000059.1:0-22468 GCF_018119385.1 Massilia sp. AB1
GCCGGACGATTCGGCGGCGCCAGCTGGACCGGCACACGCGCCACGTTTTCCGGACGGCGGCGGAAGGTCGCCTCGGTGCCGGCGCCGAATTCGGACGCGGCCGCCGGCGGGCGCTGGATGTTGCGCACCAGGCGCGGCGTGATCGACAGCACGATCTCGGTGCGGTCGTTGCTGTCGCGCTGGCTGCCGAACAGGCGGCCCACGATCGGCAGGTCGCCCACGCCCGGCACCTTGTTGCCGCTGGAGCGGTCCTCGTTGCTGATCAAGCCGGCCAGCACCTGGTTCTCGCCGTCCTTCAGCTGCAGCAAGGTGGTCGCCGAGCGGGTGCCGATGCGGTAGGCCACC
The DNA here is from genome assembly GCF_018119385.1 of Massilia sp. AB1. Taxonomy (NCBI): domain Bacteria; kingdom Pseudomonadati; phylum Pseudomonadota; class Betaproteobacteria; order Burkholderiales; family Oxalobacteraceae; genus Massilia; species Massilia sp. AB1. Next base: position 346 of record NZ_JAGKSG010000059.1, read on the forward strand.
GAGCCGGAACGCGTGGTCACCGATTCGCCCAGCGAGCTGACCTCGAGCGAGATGCGGATCGCCACCTCGTTGTTCAGGTGGATGGTGGGCTCGACGTTGAGCGTCAGGCCGACGTCGACATAGTTCACGTTCTCCGACGCGAAGCCGCCCACGCCGGTCGACACCGTGGCCGAGATGTTCGGGATCTTGTCGCCGATGACGATCTTGGCCTTTTCCTTGTTGCGCACGCGGATGCGCGGGTGGGCCAGGGTGTTCGAGTCGCCATCGGTCTTGTTGGCGCGCGCGGTGGCGCTGAAGCCTTCCACGCCCACGTTGTCGCGGTTCAGGTTGCGCAGTTCGTTGATCGTCAGCGGCACGCCGTCGAAGGTCTGCAGCGGCGCGAACTGCAGCGCCGCCGGCCAGTTCACGCCGAGCTCCATGGCGCGGCTGCGCTTGATCTCGAGCACCTCGACGTCGAGCATGACTTCCGGCTCGGGCACGTCCTGCAGGGCCACCAGCTGGGTGGCGACGCGGATCGCCTCCGGATTGTCGCGCAGGATCACGAGATTGAGCTTCTCGTCCACCACCACGTCGCGCGCCTTGAGGATGGTCTTGAAGGTGTTGGCGATGCTCTTGGCGTCGGCATTAGCCAGGAAGAAGGTCTTGACCGTCATCTCCTGGTATTCCCTCAGCTTGGCCGCCACGTTCGGGTAGATCAGGATGGTGTTGCCGTCCATGACCTGGCGCTCGAGCTGGTTGGTCATGAGCAGGTAGTACACCGCCGCCTCGACCGTGCTGTTCTTCAGGAAGATCGAGGTGCGCTGGTCGGCCTTGACGTCCTTGTCGAAGATGAAGTTCAGGCCGGAGTGGCGCGAGATGATCTCGAATACCTGCTTCAGCGGGGCCTCGCGGAACTCCAGGCTGATCGGCTTGCGGTAGGCCGCGGCCAGGGCCGCTTCGCCGGTGGGCTCTTCCATCGCCTTCTCGTTGACCCGCACCAGCAGCTGGCGCGCCGGCTCGTGCGACGGGCGCTCGGTCAGCAAGGCGTTCAGCTTGAGGCGCGCGCCTTCCACGTCGTTCTTGTCGAAGGCTTCGCGGGCGCTCTCGAACATGGCGCCGTGGCGGCGGTCGGCCTCGACCTGGCGCAGGCCGGCGCGGGCGCGGTCGTTGGCGGGATCGACCGCCAGCACGCGGCGGTAGTCCTGGGCCGCCAGCTCCACCTGGCCGTCCTGCATCGCGCGGTCGGCCTGTCCCAGCAGGCGCGCGGTGGCGCCGTCGCGCGCGTTCAGCCAGGCCGCCTTGTAGAGCGGATTGGTGGGATCGGCCGCCACTGCTTCCTGGTACTTGGCCAGGCCCGCCGCCACCTTGTCCTGGGCGAGCAGCGCATTGCCTTCCTGGTAGGCGCGCTGGGCCGCGCAGCCCGAGAGCAGCAAGGCCACGGCCAGGGTCAGGGGGCCGGCGCCGAAGGCGTGAATCCGCGAACGAACCATCAGTCGAATACTCCAATATTGAGCTGCTGGACCTTGTCCAGCGGCAGATAGGTCAGGGTCAGGACCGGCGGCTTGATCGCGTCCACGCGATAGGTGCCGTCGATGACTTCCTTGTCGCGCACCAGGTAGGTGCGGTCGCCCCTGGCCAGATACACTTGCCAGACGCCGTCCTGCAGCGACTTGCCGATGAAGGTGAAGGGCAGCGGCGGCGCGCTCGGCGGAGGCGGAGGCGGCGCCGGCTGCGGTGGCGGCGGCGGCGGGGTCCAGTCCTGGCGCGCGAACACATCCTGGCCGCCGGCGCCGAAGCGGTCCTCGCCGCCGATCAGGGTCTCGCGCGGGATCAGGCGCTGCACCACCGGGTCCGCCGCGCCGGCCTTCTCCACCTGCGCAGGCGCAGCCGGAGCCGCCGAAGCCGGCGCCGCCGCCGCGCGTTCGACCGGCTCGGCCACCTCGGTCTCGGGCGAGCTGTCGCCGAACACCAGCAGCCCGGCGGCCACCAGCAGGGCCGCGCCCATGGCAAGATGGCGCGGCTTCATCGCGGCACTCCCGGCGTGGCCGCCAGATAGAAGGTCATGCGCACGCGCGCTTCGACCTGGGGGTCGCCGATGCTGTCGCGGCGGAAGCTCACATCGTCGAGCGATACGTGCGGCAGCGCGCGCAGGGTATCGAACACGAACTGCCAGATGGCCGTGTAACTTCCCTTGACCGGCAGGTTGACCTGGTAGGTGGCCAGCTTGGCGTTGCGCTCGTAGCTGCTGCGGTATTCGCCTTGCCGCAGGCTCAGGCCGTGCCTGGCGGCGATCGCGAACACCTCCTTGAGCTGGCGTTCGACGCCGCGCCGTTCGCCGAGCGCGGCATAGAAGGCGGACAAATTCTGGTCGCTGGTGGGCGGCGGCGCCGGCGGCGCGGCGGGCGCCGGGGCGCGCGCCTGGGTGCGCGCCGCTTCGTACTCGAGCGCCAGGCGGTCGCGCGCACCGAGCAGCCAGCCGGTGAGCAGCGCGCCGGCGAACATGCAGCCCAGGATGCCCGCCACCAGCGGATTCACGCGGCGCAGCGCGAGCCGCAGGCGCAGCCAGGCGGAAGACAAATTCATCGCGTTCAGGTTCATCGCTCACCCCACTGGGCGCTGACCTGGAAGCGCAGCGGGCGGTTCGGATCCTGCTCCGCCACCTCGTGGCGGGTCAGCACCACGCTGGTGAACCAGGCCTGCTCCTGCAGCCTGGCGACGTAGGCGAACATGTCGTCGCTGGTCTTCGCTTCGGCCGTCAGGCGCACCGTGCGGCGCTTGGCGTCCGGTTCGAGCGCCAGCAGCGCCACCGAGGCCGGGGTCGCTGCGCGCACCGTGTCGTACAGGTCGCGCCAGGGCAGGTTCAGCTGCATGACGGCCTCGTTGACGGCGTTCGCCTGCTGCTCCGACACCACGACCTTGCGCGCCGCCTGGGCCACGGGAGGCGGCGCCGCCACGCGCGCGGCCAGCGCGGCGCGCAGGGCGTCGAGCTCGCGCTGCTGCTCCAGGTAGTCCCAGCCATGGACGCCGGCCAGGGTGCAGGTCACCAGCGCTCCCGCCAGCAAGGCAAGCATGCGCGGCGGCGTCTGGAACAGCAGGCGGCGCAGGCTGCGCGGAGCGAAATCGATGCGGGTGCGCCTCATGCCGTGCTCCCCGTGCGCGCCAGGCGCGCGAGCTCGGTCCAGCCCTGCTCTTCATCGTTCTCGAACAGCGTGCAGGCGAATTTCAGGCGTCCGGCGCTGCTCGCCCAGCCGGCGGGCGCGGAACCGCACAGCTGCAGCCGTTCCGGGCGGCCCACGCCGACCCGCAGCGCTTCGCGCGCCACGTGGGCTTCCAGCCAGTCGCGGTCGGCGCCTTCGGGAATCACGGCGGTGCGCACCGCCGCCAGGCTGCGGCCTTCGTAGGCGGCCAGCGACAGCACCCCGCCCTGCACCAGGCCGAACCAGGCGCCGGGACGGCGCTCGCGGCGCCAGGCGTTCATCGCCGCCACGAACTGCGGCACCACCTCGACCAGGTGGAAGCGGTGGCTGCGCGCCGCCGTCTCGAGCTGGGCCAGCAGGCTGGCCGGCACGGCGGCGGCCAGGAAGGGACGCGCCGCGTCCCAGTCGGCGCTCAGGCGCCAGTCGGCCAGCGCGCCGCCGAACAGGTGCTGGAAGCGCAGCGCGGCCGCCGCCTCCAGGTCGCCCAGGCGGCTGGCGCCGGGCGGCGGCGGCACTTGCCACAGGCGCACCAGGTCGTCGGCCAGGACGACGGTCACCGGCCAGCCCGCCGGGGCCAGCTCATCGGTCAACGGCGCCGCGAAGACGGCGCCGAGCGCATTCACGATGCCGTCGGGCGCACTCAGTTCGCCGTGGCGCTCGGCCAGGGCCAGGGGTTCGCCGCCGAACATGCGGCCGGTGCGCACCAGCGCCACGCCGTGCGCGGCCAGGCCGATGCGCAGGGATTGTCCAAAACGCCTACGCATGCAGGGTCACTCGCTTGATTTCGTCGATGGTGGTGGCGCCGCGCCTGACCAGGTCGAGCGCGGCCAGGCGCAGGCTGCGCGTGCCGTTGGCGTGGGCGGCGGCCTTGATGCGGCGGATCGGCTGCTTGTCGACGATCAGCTCGCGGATCTCGTCGTTGAGCGTGAGGATCTCGGCGATCGAGCGGCGGCCGCGGTAGCCGGTGCCGCGGCAGTCGCCGCAGCCCTTGCCGCGCATGAAGACGTAGTCGGCTACCTCCTGCCGCTCCAGGTGCACCGAGGCCAGCTCGGCGTCCGAAGGATCGTAGCGTTCGCCGCAGTGCGGGCAGTTCATGCGGATCAGGCGCTGGGCCCAGATCCCGTTCAGCGCCGACACGAAGGCGTAGGGGTCGATGCCCATGTGGGTGAAACGCCCGAACACGTCGAACACGTTGTTGGCGTGGACCGTCGTCAGGACCAGGTGGCCGGTCAGGGCCGACTGCACCGCGATCTCGGCGGTCTCGCGGTCGCGGATCTCGCCGACCATGATCTTGTCCGGGTCGTGGCGCAGGATCGAGCGCAGGCCCTTGGCGAAGGTCAGGCCCTTCTTTTCGTTGACCGGAATCTGCAGGATGCCGGGCAGCTGGTACTCGACCGGGTCCTCGATGGTGATGATCTTCTCGCGCCCGTTGTGGATCTCGGTCAGGGCCGCGTACAGGGTGGTGGTCTTGCCCGAGCCGGTCGGGCCGGTCACCAGCAGCATGCCGTAGGCCTCCTGGGCCAGGCTGCGCAGGGTCGCCAGCGAGGGCGCGTCGAAGCCCAGGGCTTCCAGGGTGAGCGAGCCGTAGGACTCGATCATGGCGCGCTTGTCCAGGATACGGATCACCGCATCCTCGCCGTGGATGCTGGGCATGATCGAGACCCGCAGGTCGATGTCGCGCCCGCCGGATTCGACCCGGAAGCTGCCGTCCTGCGGGACGCGGCGCTCGGCGATGTCGAGTTCGGCCAGCACCTTCAGGCGCGAGATGATGTGCTCGGCCAGCTCGATGCCGCCGACCGTGGCCGCGTGGTCGAGAACCCCGTCGACGCGGTATTTCACCGCCAGGCCGCCGGCCGTGCTCTCCAGGTGGATGTCGGAGGCGCCGGCCTTGAGCGCATCGTACAAGGTGGAGTTGACCAGCTTGACCGCCGGGCTGCCGGCTTCCGACACCGAGGCGAAGGACAGCACGGCGGCCGTCTTGGCGTCGCGCCGCGCGTCCCCTGCCCCGCCCACCAGGCTGTCGACGGCGCGCGCCGACTCTTCCTGCTTGGACAAATAGGCCTGGATGTCGGCCTGCAGCGCCAGGCACAGGTCCAGCGGATTTTTCAGCGTGGCGCGCGCTTGCGCGCCCAGCCAGGTCTGCAAATCGAGGTCGAAGGGATCGGCCAGCACGCCGGTCAGGCGGCCGCTCGGCGCGCGCAGCAGCACGCAATGGCGCGACAGCGCCTGGGCCAGCGGCAGCAGGTCGAAGGCCGGCGCCAGCGCCAGCATGTCGGCCGTTTCCATCACCGGCATGGCGAAGGGCGCGGCCAGGGCGCGCACCAGGCGGCGCGGATCCTCGCCGCTGAGCGCCTGCAGCTCGGCCACCAGCCCGCGCTGCGAGGCCCTGGCCTGGGCGCGGGCGCGCGCCAGCACGGCGGCGTCCAGGGTTGCGGGAGCTTCGGGAGCGTTCACGACATGTCTCCGGCAAGGTCGAAAATCGGCATGTACAGCAGCACCACGATGGCGCCCACCACCAGCCCGATGGCGGCCATCAGGAGCGGCTCGAAGGTGCGGGTGAAGCGGTCGATCCAGCGTCCAATCTCGCCGTCGTAGAAAGCGGCCGACTGGGTCAGCATGGGTCCCATCTCACCGGTGCGCTCGCCCACGCGCAGCATGCGCAGCGAGATCGGGGTGGTCAGGCCGTTGGCCTCGAAGGCGCTCGACAGCGGCTGGCCCGATTCGATGGCGGCGCGCGCCGTGGCCAGGCCCTTGCGCACCGTGCCGGACACCATCGGCTGCACCGTCTCGATGGCGTTGACGATGGTGATGCCGCCTTCGGTCAGCATGCCGAGCGTGAGATAGAGGCGCGAGAGTTCGTAGATGCGGGCGCGCTCGCCGATCCCCGGCAGGCGCGCCAGCAGCCTGGCCATGCCGCCGGTTCGCAGCAGGCGCCGCGCGCCGGCGACGGCGCCGGACACCAGCAGCAAGGCAGCCACGCCGATCGCGCTGCCGTGGGACGCCGCGAACTGGCCCCAGTCGAGCAGCAGCTGCGACATCCACGGCAGGTTGCGCCCCGCGCCGTGATAGACCTCGGCGAACTTGGGCACCACGTAGCCGATCAGGAAGGCGCTCACGCCGCCGCCCACCATCAGCAGGATCACGGGATAGATGGAGGCGCTGACGATCTTGGCGCGCACGGTGTCGATGCGCTGCTGGTAGTCGATATAGCGCGCCAGCGCGCGCGGCAGGTCGCTGGTGCCTTCGGCGGCGCGCACGATGCCCACGTACAGCGGCGGGAAGAGTTCGGGCTGGCTTGCCAGCACCGCGGAAAAGCGCTTGCCTTCGCGCAGGCCGGCCAGCAGGCGTTCGAGCACGCTGCGCGCGGCGGGAGTGGATTCTTTCTCGAGCAGGGCTTCCAGGCCCTCGACGATGCCCAGGCCCGCGTTGAGCAGGGCCAGCAGTTCCTGGCTGAACAGCACCAGCGACAGCTTGCCGCCGCGCTGGCGCGCCAGGCGCGCGCCGCCGGCCGGCTCGATGCTGCTGACGAACAGGCCGCGCGCCTCGACCTGGCGGCGCGCATCGAGGGCGTCGGAAGCGTCGACCACGATATTCGCGATCGACATGTCGGGCGCAAGGGTGCGTACGGCGAACTGCATGGGTGGCCCGGCTGCTGCGTCTGCGTGAAGAAAAAGCGCCGCTTACTGCGAAGAGATGTCGGCGTTGTCGCCGCTACCGCCCGGCTGGCCATCCTTGCCCAGGGACAGGATCTCGTACTCGGCCTTGCTGCCCGGCGAGCGGTACAGATAGGCGCGGCCCCATGGATCCTGGGGGACGCCTTTCTTCAGGTAGGGGCCGTTCCACTTGGCGCCGGCGCTGGGCGGCGCCGTCATCAGGGCGCCCAGGCCCTCTTCGGCGCTCGGATAGCGGCCGACGTCCAGGCGGTAGGTGTCGAGCGACTTGTCGAAGGCCTCGATCTGGGCCTTGGCCACGGTCACTTCGGACTTGCCCAGCTGGGAGAAATACTTGGGACCGACATAGGCCGCAAGCAAGCCGATGATGACGATGACCACCAGCAGTTCCAGCAGGGTGAAGCCCGCGCGGCGTCGCGCGGCGTCGCCTTGTTTCATTCCAACCATCGACCAACTCCTAAATTGCTTTTATGAAAAGCTTCGGCGGTGAAGGCTACCACGCCCTTCCCCATGCCGACAACTGTTGTTTGTGCCGGGCGCCAGGGGCCTCCGGCACAAGCGGCCCGCCAGTATCGCCTTACCTCCAGGCAGCGCCCTTGAGGCGTGCCAATATGGCAACAATTCGCTGCGCATACGCAACTCTCCTGTTTGATTACATACGTACATTTTCATAGTGGAAACCGAATTTTGTTACGCAAACATTGCAAAATCAAAATTTTCACCGTTGAAATTCTTTTCACATAAGTTGTTTCCGTTGATATATTTATTGTCATCCTGAGACCGTTCAGGTGCAGAGAGCCCAGCTCGCCCCGCCCTATCCAGGCGTGACAAGACCCAACCATAAAGGCACAACCATGATCCGGAAATTGCACTTCGCAGCAACTCGTCCCAGTGGTACCTTCAAGAAACTCGCAGCCGCAGCCCTGGGCGCGGCCAGCCTCGCCGCCGTACCGGCCCAGGCTGGCGTGATCGGCTTCGAGGGCTATTACGGCCCGGTCGAGGGCACGCAGGTGTATTCGGAAAGCGGTTTCAATTTTGGTTTCTACGCCAACGTGGCGGGGGGCGGCGCCGGCAACTTCGTGGGCGAATTCATCGACGGCGCCGATCCGACTTATTGCGTCAACATGGCCTGCCCGGTGAACAACCCCAGCATGTACTACGGCGCCCTGAACGACAGCTATATCGACATCACCTCGGAAACCGCCGGCCGCAGCTTCCAGGTCAAGTCGCTCGACGCCAGCTTCATCGGCGCCTCGACGGTCCTGGGCAGCTACCCGACCTACCCGGGCTTCCTGCGCCTGCAAGGCATCCGCGCCAACGGCACCTATGCGCTGCAAGACTTCCTGTTCGGCCGTCCGCCCGCGGCCGGCTTCCAGTTCGGCCACTACAACACCACCGCCTCGTTCGCCGCCGAGAAGTTCGTCGAACTGCTGATGTTCGGCTTCACCTGCGACACCGGCGGCAACTGCTCGGCCTTCCAGACCATGCAAGGCCAGTTCGGCATCGATAACCTGGAACTGGTCGAAGTGCCGGAACCGGCCTCCGCCCTGATGGTCGGCCTGGGCCTGCTCGGCCTGGCCGGCGCCCGCCGCCGCAAAGCCGCCTGAACGCACACGACAGAACGAGGAAACCATGAACATGAAACTCCGTCCGATCACCGCCGCGGTCCTGCTGTCGCTGTCCTGCCTGGCCCTGAACGCCGGCGCCGACGACCTGCGCCGCCCCTATATCGTGCAACTGGCCGACAAGCCGATCGCCTCCTACAGCGGCGGCATCGAAGGCCTGCCCGCCACCCAGCCGGCCGAGGGCGAACGCCTCGACCTGGCCTCGAGCGACGTCCAGCTGTATAACGGCTATCTGGAAAACAAGCAGCAGGTGGTGCTGGAAGCCGTGTCCAGCGCGCCGGTGCTGCATAACTACAGCGTGGTGCTGAACGGCTTCGCCGCCATGCTGACCGACGCCGAAGTGCGCACCCTGATGGCGCGCACCGACGTCGCCGCCGTCACCCCGGACATCCCGCGCCAGCTGACCACCACCTCGACCCATACCTTCCTCGGCCTGGACAAGCCGGGCGGCCTGTGGAGCAAGCTGGGCGGCAAGGCCGGCGCCGGCGAAGGCATCATCATCGGCATCGTCGACGGCGGCGTGTGGCCGGAAAGCCCGTCCTTCGCCGACCGCGTGGACAGCAACGGCAAGCCAACCTTCGACAACAGCGGCTCGGTGGCCTACTCCGCCGCCCCGGCCGGCTGGAAAGGCGCCTGCGACACCGGCGAAGGCTGGAACGCCGGCCACTGCAACAACAAGCTGATCGGCGCGCGCTACTTCGACGCCATCTACCGCAGCGTCGGCAAGACCACGCACTGGACCGAATTCCGCTCGCCGCGCGACTCGATCGGCGGCAGCGTCGGCGAAGGCGGCCACGGCACCCACACCGCCAGCACCGCGGGCGGCAACGACGGCGCCGATGCGGTCATCGGCGGCATCGCCGTCGGCGCCATGAGCGGCGTGGCGCCGCGCGCCCGCATCGCTTCCTACAAGGTCTGCTGGACCTACGACGAGCCGGCCGAAGCCAACGGCCGCAAGAACAGCTGCTACACCGGCGACAGCGTGGCTGCGATCGAAAAGGCGGTGGCCGACGGCGTCCACGTGATCAACTTCTCGATCAGCGGCGGCACCGCGATCACCGATCCGGTCGAGCAGGCCTTCTTCAACGCCTCGAACGCCGGCGTGTTCGTCGCCGCCTCGGCCGGCAACAACGGCCCGGCCAACACCGTCGCCCACGTCAGCCCGTGGCAGGCGACCGTCGCCGCCTCGACCCACAACCGCGAGCTGCAGGCCGACGTCCTGCTGGGCAACGGCGCCAAGTACACCGGCGCCTCGATGAACACCGCGCCGCTGCCTTCCGCGCCGGTGATCCGCGCGGAAGACGCCGGCATGGCGGGCGCCAGCGCCGACGCCGTGCGCCTGTGCTACAGCACCGGCGAGAACAAGGGCGTGCCGGCCCTCGATCCGGCCAAGGTGGCCGGCAAGATCGTGGTCTGCACCCGCGGCACCAATGCGCGCGTCGACAAGAGCCTGGCGGTCAAGGAAGCCGGCGGCGTCGGCATGATCCAGGCCGACAACGGCGTGGGCCTGGTGGCCGAGATCCACTCGGTGCCGACCGTCCACGTCAACCAGACCGACGGCGCCGCCATCAAGGCCTATGCCGCGGGCGCCGGCGCGACCGCCTCGATGAGCAAGTTCGTGATCGGCACCTCGGCCGTCAAGGCCCCGGTGGTGGCCGGCTTCTCCTCGCGCGGCCCGAACCGCTACGACGGCAACGTGCTCAAGCCGGACCTGGCCGCGCCGGGCGTGGACATCATCGCCGGCGTGACCCCGGCGCTGACCCAGGCCGATCGCGCGGGTATCCTGGTCGGCACCTTCGTGCCGCCGGCCGCCCAGGCCGCCTACCAGGGCACCTCGATGGCGAGCCCGCACGTGGCCGGCATGGCCGCGCTGCTGCGCCAGCAGTATCCGACCTGGACCCCGGCGATGATCAAGTCGGCCCTGATGACCACCGCGACCCAGACCTTCGCGGACACCATCGCCTCGGGCGACACCCGCGGCATCCTGCCCTTCGGCCAGGGCGCGGGCCACGCCAACCCGAATGGCGCGTCCGATCCGGGCCTGGTGTACAACGCCACCCAGGTGGATTACCGCAAATACATGTGCGGCGCCGGCGTGGCCAGCCAGTGCGCATCGGGCACCATGCTGGGCTATAACCTGAACCTGCCGACCATCTCGGTCAACAACGTGCTGGGCACCGTCACCGTGAACCGCTCGGTGACCAACGTGGGCGGCGCGGACGCGACCTATACCGGCACGGTCAACGTGCCGGGCTACACCGCGGTGCTGAGCCCGACTTCCCTGTCGATCCCGGCCGGCGCCACCCGCTCCTTCACCGTCAAGCTGACCCGCAACGGCGCGCCCGAGAATGTCTGGCAGTTCGGCGAACTGGTGTGGACCGACGGCAGCCACGTAGTGAAGAGCCCGGTCGTGGCCCGTTCCGGCAAGCCGATCATCGCACCGACCTTCATCCAGAGCGACCGTGTGAACGGCAGCAAGCCGATGACCGTGAGCACCGGCTTCTCGGGCGTGATGGGCGCGGCCTTCGGCGGCCTGAAGGAAATCACCCGCAGCAGCCACAGCGTGGTGCAGGCGACCAGCGGTTCGGTCGGCACCACCGCCCAGGTGGAAGCGGCCTGCGCCGCCGGCACGGCCGGCGTGCAGGTGGTCCCGGTGACGGTGCCGGCCGGCGCCCTGACCATGCAGTTCGAGCTGTTCGACCGCGACACCACCGGCAACGGCAAGGACGACCTCGACCTGGCCCTGCTGTCGCCGGCCGGCAAGCTGATCGGCTATTCGGGCAACACCACCTCGAACGAGCTGGTGACCCTGAATGTCCCGGCGGCCGGCACCTACAAGGTCTGCACCGTGGGCTACCGCACCTCGGACGGCCAGCCGACCCAGTTCTCGCTGCACTCGGCGGTCGTGACCAACGTCGATCGCGGCGGCAACTTCAAGGTGCTGCTGCCGGCGAAGGTGGTGGCGGGCAGCACCGCCTCGGTGAGCACCAGCTGGTTCGGCCTGCCAACCGGCAAGCGCTTCCTGGGCGCCGTGCAGCTGCTGGACCAGAACAAGGCCCCGGCGTCGATGACCGTGTTCCAGGTCGAGACCAATGGCCCGGTGCCGGTGGGCGAGCCGGTGCCGCGCGAGAACCCGACCAATATCGAGATCTGATCAGGGTCGACGGGACCGCAAGGTCCCTTCAAACAAAAACCGCGTGCCTCGGCACGCGGTTTTTTTTGCCTGTCGGGCAAGATGATCGGATGCCGAATCAGCGCGCCTGCACGGCTTCCGGCGATGCCCCGAGCTGGCAGGCCCCGGACACGCATACTGCGCCCGGATCGGGGTGGAAGCGGCAAATCGACATCTCCCCCCGCTTGGCGATCTGTCCCTGGCGCTCGGCCTTGTAGCGCTCGGCCAGCTCGCGCACCGCCTTCTCGTCGGTCCGCAAGCTCGAGTACGGCAAATAGTCTTGCGGGCCGCCGCAGGCCATGGCGCCGATCGGCAGGCTGCGGCATTGGCTGGTGTCGCTGCAGGTCTTGTCCGCCGTCAGCGCGCGGATCTGCGTCAACAGGTTGGACGGGGCGTCGGACCTGGCGGCGGGCGGCGCCGAGGGCGTGGAAGACTTCGGGTCCTGCGCCTGGGTCGTGCAGGCGGCGCAGCCGAGCAAGAGGATGAGTAGAAGTTTGTTCATGCCTCATCTTCGCGCCGTCACGCGATGTGGTCAAGCGAATCACAGCTCTTTACAGCATGAAAACACTACACAAGCGAATGTCGCGATAATGCCACGTGGCAACAACACGCACACAAAAACATTTTCCGTAAAGTATTTTTATTGCCTTGAGGATAGATCGGCGATCTGCACCTATCTGCTTCTAAATGCGGCGATTTTTATTTCATTTTTTAAATATTTGCTGTTCGCTAACGGAAATTATTGAGCACCGGAAAAAATTTACGCACTACAATAAGCAGCGTTACAGACGAGCTTGCTCAATCAGATCATGAAATTCTTCAGCCTCCGCACCATCGCCGCCCTCGCCACCGCCGCCCTGCTGACCGCTTGCGGCGCAGGCCAACAGGAAAGCCAGGCAATCCAGTCGCAGACCGCGGCAGTCAGCGCCAGCAGCAGCACCGCCGTCGCCGCCGTCCCGAGCACCGGCGCTCCGGTCGCCCCGCGCGTCGCCGCCAACATGCCGGCGCCGGACTGCGCTGCCGAAGGCTGCAGCAGCCTGCGCATCATCGACGGCAATGCCGAGGCCTTCCGTCTCGACATCCAGCGCCGCGACGCCCTGCAGGCCAGCCTGCCCCAGTCGTAATCCTGTCTTCTCCGGGCCGCCGGCCCGGCTCACAGCAGGCGCAGCTCCAGGCAGCGCGCCACCGCGTGAGCCCGGTTTGCGACTCCCAGTACCCGGTACACGCGCTGCAGGTGGTTCTTGACCGTCAGCGCGCTGATCCCGAGCGACCGCGCCACCTCCTCGTTCGTGCGCCCTTCGCGCACCTGTTCCAGGATCGCCACCTCGCGCGCCGACAGCGCCCGTTCCGGCGCCATGCGGCCCGGCCGGACATGCGCCGTGGCCGGCAGGCGCAGCAGCGCCATATGCAGGTAAGGCAGCAGCAATTGCAGGAAGTAGCCGTGGCGCTCCCCCGGCCTGAACGGCAGGCCGAGCAGCACGAACACGCTCGCCGCCCCCTCCACCGGCGCGCTGCCGACCACCAGCGCATTCTCGAAACCGCTCCTGAGCAGTAAGCCCCGGCACGCCGCCAGCGGGCCGCCGCCCTCCTCCGCCTCCAGCACCGCCGGCTGCGCGCGTCCGCCGCGCCAGGCCTGCGCCAGGCGCATCCCCAGCTCCCCATGCAGCAATCCGAGCGCGGCGGCATCCAGCAGCCTGCGGTGCAGGCACTCGCTGCGCTGTACCTGCCCCGCGCCGTCCACCTGCATGCACAGCAGCGCTTCGTGCGGCAGCAGCGATTGCAGCGGCCCCTGCGCCCACAGGAACAGCTGGCGCAAATCGGCCAGATCCATGCCGGACTCGATCGTCCGCAGCAGGTATTCCTGCTCCAGCTTGCTCAGGATGACCACAGGTTCAGGCCGCCGTAGGCCAGCCGAGGCGCGCCTGCACGTTCCAGGCCACGAAGCGGTAGCCGGTGCCGCGCACGGTTTCGATGTGGCGCTGGTGGCCGCTGGCCTGGAGCGCGCTGCGCAGGCGGCCCACGTGGGTGTCGACGGTGCGTTCGTCCAGCACCGCATGGCGGCCCCAGACCTGGTCGAGCAGTTGCGAGCGGGTGTGCACGCGCTCCGGATGGTGCATCAGGAAGTTGAGCAGCCGGAATTCGACCGGCCCCAGGGGAATCCGGCGCGCGCCGGCCGTCAGCCGCTGGGTCGCGGGATCGAGCCGCAGCCCGGCCAGCTGGATGGTGTCCTCGGCCGGCAGCGGCGCGCGGCGGCGCAGCACCGCGCCCATGCGCGCCAGCAGTTCGCGCGGGCTGCAGGGCTTGGTGAGGTAGTCGTCGGCGCCCGATTCGAGCGCCATGATCTTGTCGTGCTCGGCCGCGCGCGCGCTCAGCATGATGACCGGCAGGTCGCGCGTGCGGGCGCGGGCGCGCAGGCGGCGCACCAGGGCTTCGCCGCTTTGCCCGTCCAGGTCCCACTCGAGGACGATCAGGTCGGGCAGCTGCTCGTCGAGCAGGACCAGGGCCGATTCGGCATCCGCACAGCAGGCGACCGCATGCCCGGCACTGTTCAGGTTCTGCGTCAGCAACTGCTGGGTGAAAAGGTCGGGATCGACCACGAATACATGGGCTGACATGGTGCGCACACTGTCTGTATGACAATGGGCCGAATATGCCGCAAGCCCCCGCGGCTGAACAATACAATTTCGTTTAAGAATTAATACATTTTGCGAATAAATTGCACAAATAAAAACACCTGCCCTCGGGCAGGTGTTGTTCAAGCGGTCCCCTGGACCGGATCAGCGCTGCCGGCGCATGCGGCGCGTGAAGCCGATCAGCAACAGTCCGGTGAGCACCAGCGCCCAGTCGCGCGGTTCCGGCACGGCGATCACATCCAGCGGCGCGCCCGGCACCACGATCACTTCCGCCGGCACGCCCGGCAGCACCGAGATCTCGAGCAGATTGCCCGCGCCGCCCAGGTAGGCGTTGAAGTCCGCATTGAACAGGGCCACGCTGAACACCATCCCGTTAATGCCGGCCAGCGGATCGAGGTAGATGTCGAAGCTCAGCGCATCGGTGAAGTTCACCGCCTGGTCGAAGAAGTTGTAGCCGGTCGTGTTGACCAGTTCGATGCCGTTGACCACATCGCCGCTGGCGCCGCCTTCCAGCATCGGCGCGCCGAAGAAGTCGCCGGCCAGGTTGGTGACGCGGGCCAGGCCCGGGCCGGCGTCGCCGGGGCCGTTGTAGCCGAAGTCGAGGAAGCCGCTGGTCCCCGCATACTCGGAAGTATCCAGGGTCACGCGGTAGACCGGCTCGGCCATGGCGCCGGATGCGCCGATCGTCATGGCCAGCGCCAGCATGGCGCGCAGGAAGAGTGCTTTCATCATGGTGTCGGTTTCCTTAGAACGTGCCGTTGAACAGTTTCGGCGTATAGGTGATGCTGACTTTGCCCGGGTTGCTGAAGGTGGTGCCCACGTTCACCGAGGCGCCGGCCGCGATCGAGGCGTTCGGCAAGCTGATGTAGGGCGAGCCGCCTTGCATGCCGGTCTTGTTATCGAGGGTCACGCCGGCAGGCAGGCCTTGCAGCAGGAAGTGCAGCGGACCGTTGACCGGGTGGCCGCTGGTGTTGGTGATGGTCACCGTGCCGCTGTACTTGCCGGTCAGGCGGTTGATGCTGAAGCCGCCGATCGCCATCCTGGCCGAGCCGCTGACGTCCATGAAGGTCGGGGTCAGGGCCAGGCTCACCACCACCGGATCGTGGTCGGACGCGCGGTACGGATCCATGGTGAACTGGTCTTGCGGGGTGTCGCCCAGGTTGTAGTCGATCGCTTCCGGTTCGTCGGCGTTGTTGTGCCATTCGGCCGCGCCGGCCACCTGGCCGCTCAGCGAGCTGCTGGCCAGGGCGTGGTCGAGGTAGCCCGACTGGCCGTCGAAGACATAGGAATACGGCGTGCCGTGCGGACGCACGAAGCGTTCGATCTGGTTCACCAGGCCGGCGCTGCCGGTCAGGTAATTGATCGGGTTCTCGAAGCCGTAGGCGTTCAGGTCGCCGATCACCAGCACGTCCGGATCGCTGGCGGCCGCCACCACTTGCGGGATGAAGTAAGTCGCGAGGCGCTGCGCCTGCTGGGTGCGGGTCTTGTCCCAGCATCCCTGGCCGTTGCCCGGATCGGTGTCGCCGATGCCGGCGCCGCCGCAGCTGGCCTTGGACTTGAAGTGGTTGACGATCAGCGAGAACTTGCCGCCGCTGGCCAGCGACTTGAAGGTGGCCCCCATCGGCGGACGGTTGTTGACGATGTCGCCGTCGGACAGGGCGCCGCCCACCAGCGTGACCGCCGCCGGCTTGTAGATCATCGCCACGCGGATCGCGTCGGTGCCGGTCGCGGCCGGCTTCGGCACCACCGCATAAGTGGCCTTGCCGTAGGCGGCGTTGAGCTGCTCGACCAGGTAGCCGACGGCGGTGTCGCCGTTGTTCTGGATTTCCATCAGGCCGACCACGTCCGCGTCCAGGTTCTTGAGCGAAGCGACGATCTTGTCGCGCTGGCGCACGAATTCCTCGGTGTTGTCGGCGCCGCGGCACTCGCTGGCGCTGGTGCGGCTGCCGATGGTGCAGCCCTGGCCGCTGCGGCCCCAGGCGTCCTTGCCGTCGGTGAAGGTGGTGAAGAAGTTCAGCACGTTGGCGCTGGCGACCTTGACGCCGGCCGGCAGCACCGGCGCCGGCAGGCGCTCGTTGGTGCGCGAGAACACCGGGGTCTCGGTCGGCTGCAGCTTGAAGGCTGCGCCGCCGCCGCCGATGGCGCCGAAATCGAGCACGCCGGTCAGGTCCGTCACGGTGTCGCCGGCGCGCACGGTGCCGTCCGGCGCCAGGTAGGGCATCGTGGCCGGGGTGGTGAACAGGCCGTCGTCGAGCACCAGCTCGTTGGCGGCGTTCTCGGCCTGCAGCGCCGCGGCTTCCGGCGAGCCGGCCGGGTAGCGGTTGGTCGGGTTCTCGCGGCGGCCGTAGGCCAGGGTCAGTTCGCCGCGCTCGCCCAGGTACTTGTTCTGGTTGACGGTCAGCGGCGTGGTAAAGCGCACCAGCATGGCTTCATGGCGCGCCAGGTCGGCGTTCGGCAGGCCGACATTGGTCGGGGCGATGGTGTGGCCGCTGCCCAGCTTGGCGACGGCGGAGATGTCCTTCAGCTCGGTGTAGGTGCGGGCCGCGCCGCTCGGCTTGTACTCGTCCACGGTGCCGGTGACCTTGACCAGGTCGCCGACCGCGACCGAGCCGGCGGCCTGGGCGCCGAACACGAAGATCGCGTCCGAGGTCGAGGGATCGCCGTCGCCGTTCTGGTCTTGCAGGAAGAAGCCGCTGCCGACCTTGGCGGTGACCACGCCCTGGGTGCTCATGACCACGCCGTTGTAGCTGCTGGCGGCTTGCGATCCCTGGATCTGGGGGATGGTCGCCTCCCCCGCCACGGCCACGTTGACCGTGCAGGAATCCGTCTGGCCGTCGCTATTGCCGAACTGGACCTTGACCGGATACTTGCTGGCGGCCACAGAGGCGTCCACCTGCAGGGTGACTTCCATCTTGCCGCCGGCGCCGCCGGCCGGGCTCGCGCCGACCAGGCTGATGCCGGGCGCGGCGCCGGACAGGATGACCGCGCTGTTGACGGCGCTGTCCGCGTCGGTGGCCGACAGCAGGGCCGTGATCGCGCTGCCGAACTGGGTCGCGACGCCCGCCGGGCAGGACAGGACGATCGGGGCCGCCACCGGGCCGCCGCAGTTGTTCAGCGGCGAGCCGGCGCGGCGCGGGGCCGTGGCCGCCACGGCGCTGAAGTCGGTGCCGTTGTTGTCGCTGTCGGTGCAGCCCAGCGCCGCGCGGTGCAGCGCGGTGGTGTTCGAAGGCGACGGCGCGACCGTTCCCTCGAAGCGGTTGGCGCTGCCGAAACCGACCAGGTCGATCACGTCCGAGCCGCCGTCGGCGGTCTGCATCGCGGTCGGGATGCGCGACAGCGCCACCTTGCCGGAGGTGCCCGACAGGTTGATGCCGCCGGTCTGGTCGCCCAGCGCCAGGTTGGCGCCGACCGAGGTGCTGTTGGTGCCGGCCGTCACCAGGAAATACTGGCCCGCCTCCAGGGTCACGCTCGGCAGCGCGATCGCCTGCCAGGTGGTGCCCGTGGCCGACTGGTATTGCACGCTCATGTTGGCCAGGCTGACCGGCGCGCCGCTGCGGTTGAACAGTTCGATGTAGTCGCGGTTCCAGGTGGCGCCGCTGTTGCCGCCGCCGCCGTAGACCTGGCTGATCACGACGCCGCCGCCGGGAGCGGCGAAGGCGGAGGCGGAGGCGGCAAGGCTGGCCAGCAAGCTGGCCAGCAGCATACGGCGCGGGGATGGAAGGGCTGCGAATGTCGTCATGGAAGTTCCTGTGGTGGGGACGCGGATATGCACAATGCGGAAAATTAACAAAATGCATATTAAATGCGCATATTGACAACATCATGACCACTGATTAGTCCGTTCGGACCAATCGTCGCATCCCCTCCTCATGTGAGATCGGAACTTCCTGGATGCCGGATGTCCGGTGCTCATCGCACGTCCAGCAACTCCACCTCGAACACCAGGGTCGCGTTAGGCGGAATCGGCCCTGCGCCGCCGGCGCCATAGCCCATGCTGGCGGGCACGATGAGCGTACGCTTGCCGCCCACCTTCATCCCTTCCACGCCCACGTCCCAGCCGGTGATGACCTGGCCGCCGCCGACCTGGAAGCTGAACGGCGAACGCCCGACCGAGGAATCGAACTGGGCGCCGCGCTGCATCTCGGCCTTGGGATCGTAGAGCCAGCCCGTATAGTTGACCACGGCGGTCGATCCGGACACGGCTTCCTTGCCGGTACCGGTTACGCTGTCGATTTTCTGGAAGGCGACGTTGCTCGCTTCGGCCTGGGCCGGCGCCTCGGCGCGCTTGCAGGCGGTGACGGAGAGCGCCAGGGTGGCGCCGATGAGGCAGGTGCTCAGCAGTTTTTTCATGTTGTCTTTCGTGTTGTAGGTATTGTCGGTAAGTGGAATGAGGAGCTTCGGCTCAGGGCGCGCTGCCCTTGACCACGACCCCGCCCTGGATCACGACGGCCGGCGCCTCCAGCAGGCGCACGTCCGCCGTCGGGTCGCCCTTGACGGCCACCATGTCGGCGAAGCGCCCTGCTTCGACCACGCCCAGATCCTTCCTGGCGAGCGCCTCGGCGGCGTTGATGGTGGCGCTCTGGATGGCCTGCAGCGGCGTCATGCCGTACTTGACCATGACGGCGAACTGCTTGCCGTTGCCGCCGTGCGGATGCACGCCCGCGTCGGTGCCGTAGACCATCTTGACCCCGGCCGCGTGCGCACGCTTGAAGTTCTGGCGCTGGATCTCGGTGACTTCGCGGTCCTTGCGCAGGTTGTCCTCGAGGACGCCGTTCTTCTTGCCCTCAAGCGCCGTGTAGTCGCCGTTATAGATGTCCATCGACAGCCAGGCGCCATGCTTCCTGGCCAGCGCGATGCCTTCGTCGTCGATCAGGCTGGCGTGCTCGATGGTGGTCACGCCGGCGCGGATCGCATCCTTGATGCCGGCCGCCCCGTGTGCGTGGGCCGCCACCTTCAGGCCCCACTGGGCGGCTTCCTCGACCGCCGCGCGCAGTTCGGCGTAGCTCATCTGCTGCTGGCCGGGTTCCGTGTTGCGCGAGAACACGCCGCCGGTGGCGCAGACCTTGATCACCTGGGCGCCGTACTTGCGTAGCGCACGCACCGACTTGCGCACTTCCTCCGGACCGTCGGCCGTGTACGGGTTCTTCTCTTCCATCGACGGCGGGAAATAGGTGCTGTCGCAGTGGCTGCCGGTGGGTCCGAAAGACCAGGCGGCAGGGATGATGCGCGGGCCGCGCACCTTGCCGGCGGCGATGGCCTGGCTCAGCCCGACGTCGTTCCAGTCGGAGGCGCCGACATTGCGGACGGTGGTAAAGCCGGCGTCCAGGGTCTTGCCGGCGTGGGCAACGCTGAGCGCCGACCAGAAACGGTCGTTGTATTCGAGGTAGCTGTAGCCGCCATAGGTGGGATCGGAGTCGAGATGCACGTGCATGTCGATCAGGCCCGGCACCAGGGTCATGCCGGGCAAGGCGATGCGCGTGGCGCCGGCGGCAGTCGGCGTCCCAGCATCGCGCTTGAGGCTGACGACGCGGCCGTCGCGCACCAGGATCTCGGGATTCGCGATCATGCGTCCCGCGCGTACGTCGAGCAGCCGGTCTGCCGTGATGATCACGTCGGCGGCCTGCGCACCCGGCCAGGCCAGCAGCGCCATGCACAGCGGCGCGATACGCCATGTCACACCATATTTACGCTTCAAGAAGTCCCCCGCATTGTCAAAATATGAACCGAATGCAAGGTTATACCGGGATCGCGTGCGCACGTCCAGATGGCGCGCACGGATGAGAAGGCTCCAGGCCCTCAGCGGCGCCCGCGGTACGGCGCGGCCAGCGGTTCGCCGATGAACAGCCCCTGGGCCGGCCAGGCCACGCTCTTCCAATAAGCTTCGATGGCGCTGTCGCCGGACAGGTAGTGGCGCAGCAGCACGGCGGGATTGGGGAATTTCTGCCAGTGGTTGCAGGGCTCGCTCACGGTGCCGTAGCTGGCGGTGGCGCCCGCCTCCAGCCAGCGCAGGCTGCTCATCTGCGAGGTCCCGAGCAGGTCGCCGCCGAGCGAGGTCAGGTGGTCGGCCAGCGCGCCCGGCATGAACTTCAGGGTCTCGAGCTTGGCCACCTGGGCCATGCCGGTCTGGTAGATCATGATGTCCTGGGCGCCTTCCAGCACGTCGGCCTGCATGGGCTTGAGCGTGAGGCGGCGCGCCGCCACCTTGCCCTGCGGCGGGAAGAAACCGGCGCGCGAGTTGCGCGCTTTCTCCGAAGTCGCCAGGTAATAGGCGGTAGCCGGCAAGGTGCGGAAACCGGCCGCCACGCCGCGGTCGATCAGCGCCTTGGCCTGCTCGACCGATTCGGTCGGCAGCAGCATCGACAGCCGGACCTCGTGGTCGGTGAACGGCGCCTTCGACTTGACGTTGAAATACGGGCTGGGCGTGCCGGCGGCGCAGGTCTTGCTGCACTGGGAAGCGTCGAAGCCGAGGCTGTAGGCGCCGGTGATCGAATTGCAATCGACCGCATAAGGCGCGGTCCAGACCATCAGCACCGCCTGCACCTGCGGCCCGAGCTTGCCGTCGATCTCTTCCTTGAGCAGGCGGAAGCGCTCCAGGCTGATGCGCTGCGGCTTGCCGGGAATACTGACGTGCACGACATTCGCCCTGGGGATGTTGCGCCGCTTGCGGTAGTACTCGCCGACGGCCACGCTGTTCGGTTCCGCGTCGTTGATGACGATGGCCAGCTGTTCCGGGCGCAGGGCCGCGGCGGCTTCGGGGCTGGACAAAGCACTGAGGGCGCACATGGCGCACAGGGCAATCAGGAGGGAGAGAACACGGTCGCGCAGGCGCACGGCAAAATGCGAAGTCATGGATCGGTCGGCCTCTGGCAAAGGGAGCTTCGCCTTCGTGCCGAAAGCGAACTGCTTCCCCCATCATGCCATAGCTCTGCCGCAGTCCCTGTCACGAATGGCTGCGGTTCGACGAGGCTAGCTGCGCGCCGCGCCTTGCGCCTTGCGCCGGCGCGCCGCCCAGCCCACCACACCGAGACCGCCCGCCAGCATGGCCCAGGTGTGCGGCTCGGGAATCACCGCCACCGAATAGACCTCGAGCGCGTCGATGCGCCGCGGCTGGCCGCCGTAGGTGCCGTCGATCAGGCTGCGGCCCTGCAGGGCCGGATCGCCATAGGTCAGCTGCCAGGACAGGGTGGACGAGAGATCCTCGCTGACGAACAGGTCGGGTCCCTGGCCGAAGGTGGGTCCATGGTCCGGCCAGTTGTAGGTCAGCTTGGCGCCCTGGCTCGGCAGGCTGTGGGTGACCGGCACCGGCCGCAGGACCTGCGGGTCGGTGTAGTTGAAGATGAAGGCGGTGCGCTCCCACTGGCTGGCAGCGATGTGCCAGCCGTCGGTGGTGGACCAGCTGACCGGGTTGTAGCCGCCGACCAGCCAGCTGCCGCCTTGATCGTCGCTCACCTGCATCAGGGTAAAAGTGTCACCCTTGCCGTCGGCCGCCGCGTGGAAATCCGTCGCGAAGTGGCCGGTCTGGCGGGTATAGATGTTGTCCAGTTGTAGCTCGCCCGCCCCGAGCCAGCGTTCGAGCTGGCCGTGCAGGACAGGATCCAGCAGGGAGGGGGTCTGTGCCTGGGCCGGCAATGCCCAGCCCGCCAGGGCCGCGGCCAGCGCGCCCGTCGCAACGATCGTCTTCATGATGAACCTCGCTCGGGATTCTCGTCGGTTCATTGTATGCCCGCGTCCGAGCGGGCGTCCGCACGCTTCGTTTGGGCAAAACGCGGGCGGGGGGGGGGGGGGGCGGCCCCCCCCGCCCCCCCCCCCCCCCCCCCGCCCCGGGGGGGGGGGGGGGGGCGGGGGG